>JADFSS010000004.1:0-65073 GCA_022560655.1 Candidatus Neomarinimicrobiota bacterium | reverse complement strand
CTGTAAGCAACTTGCCTTCCAAGCGAGCCACCACTTAATCGTAACGAGGCACTTGCCTAGCGCTCATATCAACGCCTTCCTCCAAAGCGCCACTGCTTAAGAGCTCCTAAAGCGTGTTAGGTGGCGCCGCTTGGAGGGCAGCATCATGATGTCTCTTCAACAACCGGCGTGCAAATTTGCGCGCGAACCACGCTAGCAAGAGGCTGCCCGCAGCTCCCGGAAACGCCAATTCTACTAGTTCCTGGTCGATCACGAAACCGAGCAAATTCGCGATTGCTACGGCGATGTAGAACACCCCTGCCACTCCGTATAGATAGTAGAGGAATGTGACGATGCGTCCCCCTGTCGTACGAGGAGACGATAGGAGCACCAGCCGAGATAGTCGGGACTTCGGTGCCGATCCGGCCGCAACGCGATCCTCGGCGGCAATCCCCGTTGACTGTACGAATTGAAGGAGCTCCTCGAGCTCCCCGTCTAAAACGCTCCAATCGTGGTCCGAGGGGTGCTCCTTGTGGAATGTCTTCATCTCTCGAACCAGCTGCAGCCGCTTGAGACGGTACTCCGTTTCTCGGAGTCGTGCCACTAGCCCCACTCGGGAAGTAATAAGACTGCTCAGCACTGCGATCAGAGCAGGGGCCACGCCTCCGATGATTGCCCCTATGAGGATTTCACTCATCGCATACCCCGTCGGCACGGAATCAAGGGCGGCGCCACCGAAAGTAAAAGCTCAGCGGCGAAGCTTGCCGTTGTCCGCTGCAGCGATTTCGTAAGCATATGTATTCTAGTGGCCACTAAACTACCCAATCAATTGAGACTAAGGAATTTATACATGGATAATTGGCATTGCCAACTGTCGGGGCTGATCTGGCCGCATAGCTGCTCCCAGGGATTCACGAGGAAGATTGTGCTGGTGCGCTAACAGTCCTTTTATCGCGGCACAGGAGCGTCTAATTTTTCGCCGCGCCCTTGTAGCTCAGCTGGATAGAGCATCTGCCTCCTAAGCAGAGGGTCGTGGGTTCGAATCCCGCCAAGGGCACATGATGCTTGACCCGATCTGTGAAAGGCGTGCCCCCAGCGGGCTGCGCATGCAAAACGGGCTGGCGGCGATCCTGTTGGCCACCGCCCTCACCGGCTGCGCCTATTTCAACACCTTTTACAACGCCAACAGTTATTTTAAGGCGGGCCTGGCGGCTCTGGCCGCAGCAGGCGGTTCGGGGGGCGAAACCATCCCAAAACCTGCCAGCGACGCTTTCGGCACCGCCGTGGAGAAATCACTCAAGGTCATCGACACATATCCCGAAAGCCGCTATGTGGATGATGCCTTTTTTATCCTCGGCAGGAGCCACTTTTATCGCCGGGAGTACGGCCTTGCCGAGCGGTACCTTCGCCAGCTGCTGCAGGAGTACCCCTGGAGCCCCTTCGTCAACGAGGCGCGGGTCTGGCTTGCCCGGGTGCATGCCGAATTAGGGCTGCTGGAAGAGTTGGAAGCCGACCTAGCCCCCGTCCTAGCCATGAAATCGCCGCCCCGCAGGCTGTTGACCGACATTTTTGTGCTCCGTGGTGATCTAGCACTCCGTCAGGGCGATACGGCAGCCGCCATCATCGCATTCGAGAGTGGCGCCCAGCGGGCCGGCGACCCTGTGCGCAGGGCCACCATCTACCACCAGCTCTACTCCCTGGCGGTTGAGCAGGCGGACTACGGCCGCGCGCTGGACTACCTCGACAAGTACGCCCGGACCACACCCAGTGAACGGGAACGCGTCAATGCCCGATTGACCCGCGTGCAGCTGCTGCAAAAAGGGGGCGATCTGGCAAGCGTTTACCAGGACATTCGCAACATGATGTCCCTCAGCGAATTCGCCAGCATTGTCCCAGGGCTGGTGCTGGAATTGGGCAAGATCGAGCTGCAGCAGGGGGATGCCGATGCCGCGGCTGAACACTTTGAGGAGGTTGCCAAGGAATTTCCCACTTTGCCCGAAGCCAGCGAGGCAGCCTACCGCGCCGGCGAACTTTATCTGGCCGACCTATCCGAAGCCTCAGCGGCGCGAGCATACTTCAAACGCGTCAAGCGGAACACGTCGTACTACCAGGCGGCACAGATCAAGTTGAAGCAGTTGGAGACGCTGGATCAGCTGGAGAAAAATATCAATACTCTCCGGGCACAGCTGAGCGGTGGGGGGTATGAGGGCGCGGCGGCGGGAGAGCCGGGTGCCCGTGGCCGTGCCCAGCTGGATGAGAGGCCAGCCCGCCAACCGCGGGCCGGTGCCGGGAACAGTGCGCAGGGCAGGGCAGCCACGGTGGAGGACGTGGAGCTGGACACGGCTCAGGTGCGGCAGGACCTGGCCTATGCCATGTACCGTACGGCGGAAATACAATTCTTCGACATGCACAACAGCGAACTGGCGCTCAAGCTCATGGCCACGATTGTCTCCACCCTGCCCGAGACCGAAGTTGCCGCGCAAGCCGCCTACGTCTTACACGTTCAGACCGCTGAGAATCCCGAGCAAGCCCTGTTTTGGAGATCGTTGATCCTGGAACAATACCCCAGGTCGACGTATGGTCTGGTGTTGAGCGGCGCAGCTGCAACCGTGCGTAATTCGGCGTTGGAGAGGCTGGTTGCTCAGGCTGGTGACCAGGTGATCGGGCGGCCGGAAGCTGCGCTGGGACTGTTCCGCAACATCCGCCGACGCTTCGGGACCGAGCAGTCCGCATTTGCCATTGCCTATCTGTACGACGAGTACCTGGCGGAGCTCGACAGCGCTATCACTGCTTATGACGAGTATCTGACTGTCTATCCCCAGGGTACCTACCAGCAGGTTGCCAGCCGGCGGTTGGAATTCCTGCGGCGCATTCAGGCAGATGTGTCTGGCAAGCCCACCGCGCGGGATGGTGGAGCAGCCCCTTAACGCCCCTGACCCCACATGGTGATTGAGACCGCAACCGTACGTGCCAACGACCGGCTGGCCCGCGGCATCTACAAACTGGAGCTGGAAGCACCCGCGATTGCGGCGGCGGTGAGGCCGGGCCAATTTGTGGAAGTGCTTATCGATGAGAGCCCCGTGCCCCTGCTGCGCCGTCCCATGAGCGTGGCGTCACGGCAAGGCGACCACATCGCATTGATATACAAAATTTTTGGAGTGGGAACGAAGACCATGGCCGCATGGGAGCCCGATGTTGCGGTTAATCTTTTGGGGCCCCTGGGAAACGGCTGGCAGTTGGCCGACGGGAGCTATCCCATACTGGCGGGTGGTGGCGTCGGCATCGCGCCCATCAGTTTCCTGCACGATGAGCTGCTAGAGCAGGGCATCGAACACCAGCTGATTATGGGTGCCCGGGCACGGGCGGAGCACTACCTGTCCCATGCGCCCGAAAACGCCATTACGCTGGCGACGGACGACGGTTCCCTGGGGATCAAGGGGACGGTGCTCGATGGGATCGCAGGGGTCCGCGAACGGCTCGGAAGCGACAGAATTACCATCTATGGCTGTGGCCCAACACCCATGCTGGCGGCCCTCCAAGCGTTTGTCCGTGACCACAATCTGGCCTGCCAGCTGTCCATGGAGACTATCATGGGCTGCGGCTTCGGCATTTGTCAGGGTTGCACCGTGGAGCTGACCCGCCCGCCTGATCCGCCGCCGCATAGCTACCGGGAGCACTACCAGTTGGCCTGCCTGGACGGACCGGTGTTCTGGGCGCGCGATCTGGCTTGAGTTCAGGGCCGTAGCAGCATGGCTGACCTGACCGTTGCCCTGGGCGAGAAGCTGGCTCTGCGGAATCCGATTCTCACGGCCAGCGGCACTTTCGGCTACGGCGACGAGGCACCGGACCTGGTGGATGTCAACCGGCTGGGCGGGCTGATCACCAAATCGCTCACGCGCTACCCCCGGGAGGGGCACCCGCCGCCACGCATCGCAGAGACGCCCGCGGGCATGCTCAATGCCATCGGACTGGCAAATATCGGGGTGGAGCGGTTCTGCGCCGAAAACTTACCTTTTTTGGCCGGGCTGAAGACGGCCGTGCTGGTGAGCATCGCCGGGTCCAGCATGGATGAATATGGTGAGGTTCTGGAAATCCTCGAGGCCGGCGACCCCGGCATCGCCGGATATGAGATCAATATCTCGTGCCCCAACGTAGCCGCGGGGGGCATGGAGTTTGGCGTTAGCGCCGAGATGACCGAAAAGCTCACCCGGCTGCTGCGGCCGCTCACCCAGCGGCACCTGATGGTGAAACTCAGCCCCAACGTTACCTCCATCGCCGACATCGCCTTGGCCGCCCAGCGGGGCGGTGCCGACGCGGTGAGTGCCATCAACACCGTGGTGGGCCTGGGCGTGGACCCGCGCACGGGCGTGTTCCACGTTTCGGGCGGCCTGGCGGGCCTCTCGGGACCGGCCATACGGCCCATCGCCCTGGCCGCCGTTTACCAGGTTGCGCGAGCCGTAACCATTCCCGTGGTCGGGGTGGGGGGCATCATGACGGTGGACGACGTGGTGGCGTTTCTCCGGGTGGGCGCCCACGCCGTACAGGTGGGGACCGCCAACTACCGGGACCCGGCTATCGGGCTGCGCCTGGCAGCGGAGGTGAGTGTGTTCATGGAGGAACTGGGTGTCGAGCGTATCTCCGGGTTTTGGGGCAGCAGCCTGGCATGACCGCGCGGAAGTTCCGCTGGCTGGCCGTGGGCCTGATGGCAAGCCTCCTGATGGCCGGTTGCGCCTCGGCACCGCGCTACACCTCCGGCAAAAAAACGCCGCGCAAGAAACCCGCCACCAGCAGACGGATTCCTCCCCCGGCCAAGCGGCTCCCCTCGGTCAGGCTGCCGCCGGGGACGGTCCTGACGGGCGTGTCGTCGTTCTATGGGCCCGATTTTCACGGCAAGCTCACCGCCAACGGCGAAGTCTACGATATGTACGGGCTCACCGCCGCCCACCGGACGTTGCCCCTGAACACCATTATCAGGGTGATGAATCTGGCGAACGGGCGACACCTCATTGTCCGGATCAACGATCGCGGGCCCTACATTGAGGGGCGCATGCTGGACCTGTCCTACGGCGCCGCCCTCAAGCTGGGTTTCATCGGGCAGGGCACGACCAGGGTGCGCATTGAAATTATCGAACTGGGAGACGACGTCTATATGAAGCACTTGCCGGAGAATCCATGACCTTGGCAAACCGAAATAAGGCCCGCTAACTTTGCCGGCCGAGCCTGCCGCAACCGCGCGTGAAGACTCCCTGAGCGCGCGCCTGATTGTGCCCCTAGTGGGCATTCCTGCACTGCTGTGGGTCACATGGCTGGGAGGCGTGCCCTATGCCCTCTTCGTGACGGGGATGGTGCTTCTGGGGTTGCGGGAATACCTGGCGGTGCTGCCCAAGGGGGGACTGGTGCCGCGCCCGCTACCGGTCTATGCGGCGGCGTTGGGCCTGCTGGCCGGCTTCGCCTACCGGGCCGGTACGCTGGGGCCGGGCCTGGCAGGGGGTGACGCGGCACTCTTCCTGCTGGCTGCGGTGGTCCTGCTGGTCATGGTGCTCCAGACTGTCGAGGTGGTGGCAAGTGCCGGCTCCGGGTGGGCCAATCTGGCCGCGAACGTGGTGGGAGTACTGTGGATCGCCGGCTTTGGCGGCACGTTCATGCTGGTGCGGTCGGCAGCGCTTCCTGCGGTGGGCCCCACCGTGGATGTGGCCTTCCGGCTGACTGTGGCGCTGTACGTAGCGGTGTGGATCTGTGATTCACTGGCCTACCTGATCGGGCGTCGATTTGGCCAGACCAGGATTTTGCCTAAGGTGAGTCCGAACAAGACGTTGGTGGGCACGCTAGCAGGGGCGCTGGGCGCCCTCACGACCATGCTGTTGCTGGGATTTGCAGGCTGGCTGCCCAAGGGGGCCTTCGCCCTGGATGGCCTTATATTGCTGGGGCTTATCGTGGGGCTGGCGGGCCAGATGGGCGACTTTGCGGAGTCACAGTTCAAGCGCGATTTCGGCGTCAAGGATACGGGCACCCTCCTGCCGGGGCATGGGGGCGTGCTGGATCGCTTCGATTCACTACTGTTTGTCATGCCACTGACCTATCTGTACATCGAATTCCTATTGCGCTCCTAGCGCGGCGCATTCCTCCGGCCGTCCGTGGCCGGCATGGACGGCCCTTGAAGGCTGCCATTGTGGGGACCTCTTCCTCATGAGCGGAACGGACGGCAGGGATCTGAAAGGGGCTTGAAAACTGCCTGATAGCCCCTCGGTTCCTGTGTAACTTTCTTGGCTTTAGCAGGGATCATATACCTCCCTGCCAACTGAACGACGGGTCGATTCAGGGCGCCCGGTTGGGCGCCCGCCGAAGAGACTCATACCAGCCAGACTGATTGGGGGCATTTACTCGAGGTAGAGTTATGGCGAAAGCATACAAGAATTTCATCGCTGGAGAATGGTGTGATTCCGCGAGCCAGCGGCGCTTTGACAATATCAACCCCGCCGTTAACAGTGACGTGATCGGTACATTTCCCAAAAGCACGGGCGATGATGTTGACCGCGCGGTGCAAGCCGCGCGCAGTGCCCTGCAGGGCTGGAGCAGGGTGCCGGCACCCGAGCGGGGGGAGATCATGAAACGGGCCGGGGACATTATGGTGGCCCGCAAAATGGAGCTGGCCCGCCTGCAGACCCGGGAAATGGGCAAAGTCCTGGCCGAGACACTGGGTGACGTTCAGGAAGGTATCGACACCGCCTATTTCGCCTTCGGTGAGGGTCGGCGCATGTTCGGCCAGACCATCCCGTCGGAGCTGCCTAACAAGTTCAACCTCACCACGCGCATGCCGCTGGGGGTGGTGGGCGTGATATCGCCCTGGAATTTCCCCATGGCCATTCCCACGTGGAAAATTTTCCCCGCCCTGACCAGCGGTAATACAGTCGTCTTCAAGCCCGCGTCCGATACCCCCGCCACGGCCACCCTGCTGGTGGAGATTCTGCTGGAAGCAGGCGTGCCCCCGCTGGCACTGAATCTGGTCCACGGCGGCGGCACGGAGGTCGGCACTGCCATTGTCAAGCACCCGGACATCGACGGCATATCATTCACCGGCAGCACGGCGGTGGGCAGGCAGATCAACGCGGAGGCGGGAGCGCAACTGAAACGGGTTTCGCTGGAGCTGGGCGGAAAGAACGCTCAGATCATCATGGCCGACGCCGATCTGGACCTGGCACTGGAGGGGGTCCTGTGGGGCGCGTTCGGCACCACCGGACAGCGCTGCACCGCCACCAGCCGCCTGATCCTGCATGCGCCGATCCACGACCGGTTTCTGGAACAGCTGGTGGAGGCCACGGCAGCGCTGCGGCTGGGCGACGGGCTGGATGAGGAGGTGGACGTGGGGCCGGTCATTAATGCTGACGCCCGGGAGAGGATTCACGGATACGTGCAGGTAGGCGCCGAGGAGGGGGCCAGCCTGCAGCAGGGCGGCGACATCGCCACGGGAGGGAGCCTGGATCAGGGCAGCTTCTACCAGCCCACCATCTTCACCGGAGTAAAACCCGGCATGCGCATACACGATGAAGAAATCTTCGGACCGGTGTTGTCAATCCTCACGGCTGCAGACCTTGACGAGGCCATCGAGCTGCTGAATGCCACCCGCTACGGCCTGTCCTCCTCGCTCTATACCCGGGACGTGAATGCAGCCTTTCAGGCCATGCGGGACATCCAGGCGGGCATTACCTACATCAACGGTCCCACCATCGGCGCGGAGTGCCACATGCCGTTCGGTGGCGTGAAAAACACCGGCAACGGCCATCGCGAAGGTGGCTCGGCGGTGTACGACTTTTTCAGCGAGGCCAAGACCATCTACGTGGACTACAGCGGCGAGCTCCAGCGGGCGCAAATCGACAACCGATGAGAGCGGCCGAACCCCATTGGTCCGCGTTCGTGGTTTCAAGTCGGATCTCGAGTTGGATGTAACCGGGGACATTTATATCCCGGTTGCCCAAGCATTCAAATTCAAGCCTATCCGACTGGAGATCTGATGTCAGCTTCCATTGCACCCCAAAACGTCCGGGCAGTCCTCGGACGGCATACCCACACCGACGGCTTTGAGACCGTCATTGACCTTGAGAAGAGCCACGGATCGTGGATCGTCGATGCCGTGACCGGCAGGGAATTTTTGGACGTCTACGCCATGTTTTCATCCATGACCGTGGGCTACAATCATCCCACCATCGTGGCCCACCGGGAGCGTCTCGCCCGGGCGGCCGTGAACAAGCCGACCCTGTCGGACATGTATACGGGGGAGTTCGCCGAGTTTGTGGCCACGTTTGCCGAGATCGGCATGCCCGACTACCTGCCCCACGCTTTCTTCATCGAGGGCGGCGCGCTGGCCGTGGAAAACACCCTCAAGGCCGCCTTCGACTGGAAGGTGAGGAAAAATCTAGCGGCCGGACGGCCGGCGTTGGGCAGCAGGATCATGCACTTTCAGTACTGCTTCCATGGGCGCAGCGGCTATACCATGAGCCTCACCGATAGCCACGATCCCCGCAAGACGCTTTACTACCCCAAGTTCGACTGGCCACGCATCACCTTTCCCCGGCTGCGATACCCCATTACCGACGCTGTGGAGCAGGAAATAGCCGCTCTGGAGGCACAGGCGAAAGGGGAAATGGAACAGGCCATCCACGACCACCCACACGACATTGCCGCCGTCATCGTGGAACCCATCCAGGGCGAGGGGGGCGACAACCACATGCGCCCGGAATTTGCCCGCTACCTGCGCCAGCTCTGTGATGCGGAAGAGATCATCCTGATTTTCGATGAGGTGCAGACCGGCGTCGCCATTACCGGCGCCTTCTGGGCCCACGAACATTTCGGTGACGATGCCCGGCCCGACATCATCTCGTTCGGGAAAAAGAGCCAGGTCTGTGGCCTGCTGGCAGGGCCACGATTCGATGAAGTGGAGCACAACGTGTTCCAGGAATCCAGCCGCATCAATTCGACATTTGGCGGCAACCTGGTGGATATGGTGCGGTTCAACCTCATTCTGCAGATCGTCAAGGCCGAAAACCTGATGGTGGCTGCCCAGCTGCAGGGGAGTTATCTGCTGGCCAAACTGGAGGCCTTGGCGGAGGAGTTTCCCGGCTTTGTCTCCAACGTGCGGGGCCAGGGTCTGTTCTGTGCCTTTGACCTCCCATCGGAGACGGAGCGCGAGGCCGTACTGGCGGCCCTCTACCGCGACGGGGCCATCGTGCTGGGAAGCGGTGACCGGTCGGTGCGTTTCCGGCCGCACCTGACCATTTCGCGGGAAGAGCTTGACCAGCTGAGCGATCTGCTGCACACCTCCGTCAGGAGCTGCCTCGCTTAGGTGGAGCCCGGCACCCTGTACGTGGTCTCCACGCCGGTGGGTAACCTCGCCGACATCACCTTGCGGGCGCTGGAAGTACTGCAGCAGGTGGACGTCATCGCCGCCGAGGACACGCGCCATACGGGCATGCTCCTGAGGCGCCACGGCATCACTGCTCACCGGATGATGAGCTACCACGAGCATAACGAGACCCGCAGAGCCAGCCAGCTGGTGGCGTTGCTGGAAGGGGGGGCGGACGTAGCCCTGGTCAGCAATGCCGGCACGCCGGCCATTTCCGACCCGGGGTACCGGGTGATCACGTCGGCTGGCGAACGGGGCATCGCGGTGGTGCCCATACCGGGTCCCAGCGCGCTGCTGGCGGCCCTGGTGGCCAGCGGACTGCCCACCGACCGCTTCCTGTTTGAAGGTTTCCTGCCCCGCAAGAAGGGGCGCACCGCCCGGCTGCAGGAGTTGGCCACATTTAAGGGCACGGTCATCATTTACGAGTCACCCCTGCGTCTCAGCGCCACGCTCCAGGACGTGTTGACTCACTTCGGCGACCGCCGGGTGGCCTTCTGTCGGGAGCTCACCAAAAAATTTGAATCGGTTGTCAGGGGCACGGTTAGCGAGGTTCTTGCGGGTGTCGAGCAAAAAGCCGTAAAAGGAGAATGTGTGCTGGTCGTGGCCAAGGAGGGGCTGTCATAAGGGGACGCTTCATAGCCTTTGAGGGCATCGACGGCTCGGGCAAGACGACCCAGATCGGGTTGCTTCAGCAGCAGCTGGAGTCCCTGGGCCGAACCGTAACCGTCGTGCGGGAGCCGGGGGGCGCGGGGCTGTCCGAGGAGATCCGCACCCTGTTGCTGGACCACCGGGACCGAGACCTTAGCGTGCGAGCCGAGGCGCTCCTGTTCTCAACAGCCCGAGCACAGTTGGTGGAGGAGGTACTCATACCAGCCCTGGAGCGGGGGGAGGATGTGCTTTGTGATCGTTACGCCGACAGCACTGTTGCTTATCAGGGATACGGGAGGGAACTTCCTCTGGATGAGATCATTACCATTCAAGCCTTCGCCACGAAGGGCCTGAGGCCAGACCTCAAGGTGCTGCTGGATTTGCCCGTCGAGCGGGCAGCAGCCCGGCTGTTGGGCAGCTTTGCCGACCGCATGGAGAGTGCCGGAAGGGCCTTCCAGGAACGCATCAGGCGGGGCTACCTGGCGCTGGCGGAGGCGGCTCCAGCTGAGTGGCTGGTGGTCGAGGGAGACCAGTCGAAGGAATCGATCGCCAAGGAGATTGCCGCACATGTCAAGCAGCAGCTCGATAAGGATGACTGAACGCTCGAAACAATACCGCCTGTGGCTATTGGCGCTAGGATTGATGCTGGCCAGTTTTGGCGCCGCGGCAGCAACAGACCTGTTCAGATCCATTTCGTCCAACCTGCGCGCCTACAACAACGTGGTCAAACATCTGCTGTCGGAATATGTGGATGATATCAACAGTGAGGAGCTGATCTCGGCAGCCATACGGGGCATGCTCGACGACCTGGATCCCTACACCGTCTTCATCCGTGCACAAGACCAAGCCTCGGTGAACATGCTCACCCGCGGGAAATATGGCGGTGTGGGCATCCGGTTGGGTGTGCGCGGCGACACGCTTACCGTCATCGCCCCCATGGAGGGAACCCCCGCCCACCGTGCCGGGGTGCGGCCCGGTGACAAGATTATCAAGATTGATGGCGAGAGTTCGGACAAGGTTCGCGTAGACGAGGCGGCGGGAAAAATCCGGGGCAAACCCGGCACGGAGGTAACCCTTACCTTTATTCGCATGGGCGCAGCCGAGCCCCTTGAGGTTGTCCTGGTCCGCGAGGAGATCAAGGTCAACGATCTGCCTTTCTATGGTGCCCACGACGGCATTGGCTACATTCGCCTGAACCGCTTCTCACGGAACGCCGCCAAAGAATTCCGCTCAGCGGTGGTGGAACTGAGTGCGCAGGGCCTCGATGGACTGGTACTTGACCTGCGGGGAAATCCAGGGGGTTTGCTGCAGGACGCCGTTGCCATGGTAGATGCCATGGTTGAGCCCGGTTTGGCGATCGTGGAAACCAGGGGCCGCACGCGCAAGGCCAACCGCAAATATCTATCCGAGCGGAAGCCGGCCCTCGACCCGGCAACCCTGCTGGTGATTCTGGTGAATCACGGCTCGGCTTCGGCCAGCGAAATTGTGGCCGGCGCCATCCAGGACCTGGACCGGGGGGTCATCGTGGGTGAGCGGACGTTCGGCAAGGGTCTGGTGCAAAGTATTTTCCCGGTGGGCAAGAACACGTCGCTGAAACTGACCACGGCCAAGTACTACATCCCGTCGGGTCGGCTGATCCAGAAGGAGGACTACCTGAACAACGGCGTCCTCACGGACGGGCTGGATATGCGTGACTCCGTTTTTGTGACCCGTAGCGGCCGGGTGGTTTCCGGAGGCGGGGGCATCAATCCTGACATAGAGGTGCGGCGGCCGGAGCTGGCACCGTTGACAACCCGTTTGTGGTCCCGCAGCCTGTTCTTCAGTTTCGTCACCGAAAACCAGCGGCGCTACAATCTGACGCTGCCCGTTGCCATCAGCGACCAGGTCATGGAAGATTTCCGGGCCTATGTTCAGGGCAAAGACGTGACGGCAAGTTTCCCCGGCCAGCAGGAATTGGCGTCCTTCGAGGCCAGCCTGGCAGCGCTCGAGTCCTTCGACGGCCAGGTGGACCTCGCTGCCCTGCAGTCCTACTACGAAGCGCGTGCGGCGACCGCTTTCGACGATGAGTACGAGCAGATTCGACGGCGGTTGCGCCTTGGGTTTGCCGCCCTGATTGCGGGAGTGGAAGCACGGATCGAGTCCTCGTTGCAGGATGATGCCGCCTACCTGCGCGCCGTAGAACTGATCCAGACTCCTTTAGCCTACCAGCAGATTCTGGCGCCCAGCGACCACGCCGCCCGCAACTGATCCCCCGTCCGACCTATTCGTTTGACATACTTCAATCTGCCCATGTAACTTCTCCCCCGTCGGGAAAACGGGTCGATTAGCTCAGCTGGTTAGAGCGCTTGCTTGACATGCAAGAGGTCACTGGTTCAAGTCCAGTATCGACCACAGCTGCATGCCGAAACATGACCCCAAACCTGGCCACCAGCAACCTTGAAGTCAGACCTCCAGATTACCCTACCCGATGCCTCCATCCGATCGGTGAAACCGGGCACCACCCCCGGCGAAATCGCCAACTCTATTGGTAAGCGACTGGGGCGGGACGCCGTTGCCGCCCTGGTCAACAATGTGCTGGTGGATCTAAACACCCCCCTTGATGGCGACGCCACCCTCAGCATCATCACCAAACAGGATGACCGAGGGCATGAGATTCTGCTGCACAGCACGGCGCACTTGATGGCCCATGCCATCAAGAATTTCTATCCCGGCGCCAAGCTGGCCATTGGACCCGTGGTGGAAGAACGTTTCTACTATGATGTGGAGCTGGCGAGTACCCTTACCGAGGAGCTGCTGGAGCAGATTGAGGGGGAGATGCGCCGCATTGTGGAGCGCGATTATCCCGTTCGGCGGAAGCTGCTGAGCCGGGCTGAGGCGCTCAAGCTCTTCGGCGAACGGAACGAGGATTACAAGCTGGAGATTATCGGGCAGATCGAGGGAGACGATACAATCTCGGCCTATGAGCAGGACAGTTTCATCGACCTCTGCCGGGGACCGCACGTCCCGTCCACGGGTATGCTGAAGCATTTCAAACTGCTCAGCACATCCGGCGCCTATTGGCGGGGTGACGAGCGCAACCAGATGTTGCAGCGTATTTACGGCACTGCCTGGCCGGACAAGGCGGGGCTGGCGGACTACCTGCATCGTCAGGAGGAGGCCAAACGCCGGGACCATCGCAAGTTGGGCAAAGAGCTGGACCTGTTTTCATTTCACCCGTCCGCCCCGGCCAGCCCCTTCTTTCACCCCAAGGGGGCCATCATTTACCAGGAACTGCTGACCTACCTGCGGACGCTCTACCGGAGATACGGTTATGATGAAGTCATCACACCGGAGATCTACAACGTGGACCTGTGGCGCACCAGCGGACATTGGGACCACTACCGCGAGAACCTGTTCCTGATCCCCCAAGGAGAGGACGAGGACTCGTGGATGGGGGTCAAACCGATGAACTGTCCCGGCCACGCACTGATCTATGCCTCCCAGTTGCGCTCCTACCGGGATTTGCCAATGCGCCTGGCCGACTTTGGACGCCTGCACCGCGACGAGAAAGCGGGTGTGGTCTCGGGCCTGACACGGGTGCGCAGCTTTGTCATTGACGACGCCCATATCTTTTGCACCGAGGACCAGATTGGCTCGGAAATCCGCAGCCTGTTTACCATGATTCAGGAGGTGTACGACGTATTCGGATTTGAAGACGTGGAGATCATGCTCTCAACGCGGCCTGAGGATTTTTCCGGTCCTACCGAGCAGTGGGACCGCGCCGAGGAGCTGCTGGAACAGAGCCTGGAGGAAATGGGGTACAGCTACCAGGTGGCGCCGGGCGAGGGATCATTCTACGCGCCCAAGATTGATTTTGACTTCCGCGATGCCTTGAAGCGCAAGTGGCAACTGACTACGATCCAGCTGGATTTTTCACTTCCAGAGCGATTCAGGCTGAAGTACATTGACGCCGCATCCCAGGAGCAGAGACCGGTGGTGATTCATCGGGCGATTCTGGGCTCCATAGAGCGCTTCATCGGCGTCTATCTGGAACATACGGCGGGTGATCTGCCCCTATGGCTCGCGCCCGTGCAGGCAATCGTGTTGCCCGTGTCGGAAAAATCGACAGATTACGGTGAGGCAGTTGTGGCGGCGCTGGAAAGGGCCGGCTTGCGGGGCAAGCTGGATAACCGCGGTGAAAAAATAGGTGCGAAAATCAGGCAGGCCGAACTGCAAAAGATTCCCGTCATGCTGATTATCGGAGAACGCGAAGCCGGCGAGACAACGGTTTCCGTGCGTCGGCGGCACCTGGGCGACCAGGGAAGCCTGGCACTGGATGATGCGGTGGCGCGATTGAAGAGCGAAGTCAGGAACAGAGAGAGGAGTCCTGCCCATAGCCAAGGCTAATCCAGGTCCCCGGGTAAATAATGAGATTACGGCGCTGGAGGTGCGCCTGGTAGGCCATGACGGCGAACAATTGGGATTGGTCTCCCTTGATGAGGCCCTGGCGCAGGCCGATGCACTGGGTCTGGACCTGGTGGAGGTGGCCCCTCAGGCGGAGCCGCCCGTGTGCAAGATTTTGGACTTTGGCAAATACCGGTACAATCAGCAGAAACGCAAGCGGGAGAGCAAGAAAAAGCAGCATGTTATCGCCAACAAGGAAATGCGCATGCGACCGGGGATTGGCGATCACGATCTGGAGACTAAAATCAACCATGCCATCAAATTCTTGCAGGATGGGAGCCGCCTTAAGGTAACGGTGCGGTTTCGCGGCCGGGAACTCAGCCGCCTGGATCTGGGCACCACCCTGCTGGACCGGGTGGTGGAAATGCTGGCAGATTATGCCGAAATAGACAAATCGCCCATGGTAGAAGGACGCAACATGATTGTTTATCTGGTCCCCAAAACATGACAGAGGAGCCTGCAAAATGCCCAAGATGAAAACCCGCCGGGGTGCAGCCAAACGGTTTAAGCTCACCAGTTCGGGCAAAATCAAGCGTAACAAGGCCAACAAGAGCCACATGTTGACCAAGAAATCTCCGAAGCGGAAGCGGCGTCTCCGCAAGGGCACAATCTTGACCTCGGTAGAAGTCAAGCGCGTGAAGAAAATGATCGTCGCGTAGGAGCCCGAGAGCATGCCCAGATCCAACAGCAGCGTACCCCGGCACCGTCGGCACCGCAAAGTAGTCAAGCTGGCGAAAGGCTACTACGGCGCCCGTTCGCGCAATTACCGTACCGCCAAAGATGCCATCATCAAGGCCCTGAGCTATGCCTACCGCGACCGGCGCCAGCGCAAGCGCCAGTTCAGACGCCTGTGGATCGCGCGGATCAATGCAGCCGTCCGGCAGCACAATATGAGTTATTCACAGTTTATGTTTGCTCTGCGCAGCAAGAACCTGGAGTTGAACCGCAAGACCCTGGCCGACATGGCCGTGCGCGACCCCGAGAGCTTCGCAGCCCTGGTAAAGTCCGTCTCCTAGGTCCCCATGGGTCTGCTCGCGGACATTGAACAGGTCCGTGCGGAGTTCGACCTCCGTCTCGACGCCGTTCAGCGCGGAGACCATGACCGGGAACAGCTGCGCTACACCTTCCTGGGACGCAAGGGCCGGATTGCAGCCCTGTTTGACCAGCTCCCCTCGCTAACCCGGCAAGAGCGCCCGGAGGCGGGCCGCCTGCTCAACGAGCTTAAGACCTACGTCTCGGCCGCCCTCGAAGCGGTTGACAGTGCCGAAACCGGGGGCGAGGAAGCCCGGAGTCAGGCCTTGGACCTTTCCCTGCCCGGGGACCCCCTGCCCTGGGGATCGCGCCACCCGGTCACCCAGATCGAGGATACCATTAAGCATATTTTCTCGCGCCTGGGCTTCTCGGTGTTCTACGGCCCCGAAGTGGAGACCGAATTCTATAATTTTGAGGCCTTGAATTTCCAGCCCGATCATCCGGCCCGGGATATGCAGGACACGTTCTACGTCAAGCCGGGGATCATGCTGCGCACCCATACCTCCAACAACCAGATTCACGCCATGGAGGCCCTGCCGCCACCGCTGCGCATCATCATGCCCGGGAGGGTCTACCGCAACGAGGCTATCAGCGCCCGGAGCTACTGCACCTTTCACCAGATCGAGGGCCTGGTGGTGGATCGCAACGTCTCCATGGGGGAGCTCAAGGGGACGCTGGAACACTTTGCCCGCCAGCTCTATGGGCCGGACACCATGACCCGCTTCCGCCCGAGCTATTTTCCCTTCACCGAACCGAGCGCCGAAATGGACATCTACTGGGGGCTGGAGACCGCTACGGATTTTCGCATCACGAAGGGGACCGGCTGGCTGGAAATTCTCGGCGCCGGGATGGTGCATCCCAACGTGTTTAAGGCCGTCGATCTGGACCCCCTGGAATGGACCGGCTACGCCTTCGGAATGGGACTTGAGCGCATCGCCATGCTCAAGTGGGGCATCGGCGACATCCGCACCTTCTACGAGGGCGACCTGCGCTTTCTGCGTCAGTTCCAGCAGTGAGACTGTCCGTTAGTTGGCTGAAGGAGTTCGTGGATTTCGAACTTGCGCCGGAGGAGCTGGCGGATACCCTTACGGCGCTGGGATTGGAGGCCACCGTCGAGCAGCGCGACTACCCCTTCGAGGGCGTGGTGGTGGGCAGAATCCTCCAGGTGAGCGCCATCCCTGATTCGGACCACCTCACGGTCTGCCGGGTGGACGCGGGCGACGGTCAGCTGTCCATCGTATGCGGCGCGCCCAACGTGGCCGCAGAGGCGCTGGTCCCGGTGGCCACTGTAGGAGCGCGCCTGCCGGGCGGGATGCAGGTCAAGCGGGCCAAGCTGCAGGGCCAGCTCTCTGAGGGCATGCTCTGTGCAGAGGACGAGTTGGGGCTGTCCGGCGATCATACCGGCATCATGATCCTGTCGCCGCAAGCGAAACCGGGGCAGGACTTCAAGGAATACTTACGAGCCACACAGGAGGTTGTGCTGGTTTTGGACCTGACACCCAACCGGGGCGATGCCCTGAGTCACCTGGGGGTAGCCCGCGATCTGGCCGCGAAATTCAACCGCACGGTGAGGCTGCCGTCCATCAAGATCGAGGAAGGCGCAACCGCCATTGAGGAATTGGCCGCCGTGAGCATCTCGGCCCCGGACGGATGCCACCGTTATGCGGCGCGGGTTATTACCGGCCTTCAAATCGGTCCGTCGCCGAGCTGGCTGGTGCAGCGCCTCGAGCCGCTGGGCATGCGGTCCATCAATAACGTGGTGGACGCGTCCAACTACGTGCTCATGGAGTTGGGCCATCCCCTGCACATCTTTGATTATGACCGCCTGGCGGAGCAGCGCATCGAGGTTGCCTTCGCCAAGCATGGCCAGACCTTCACCACGCTGGACGGACAGAAGCGGAAGCTTTCCCGTCACCACCTGTTGATCAAGGACGGCAAGGTGCCGGTGGCATTGGCAGGGATCATGGGCGGGTGGGACTCCGAGATCACCGACACGACCACAAGTATCCTCATAGAAAGCGCCTACTTCAACCCCACCGTCATCCGCCGGGGCGCCAAGTCGCTGGAGCTGGCCACGGAGGCCTCTAAGCGGTTTGAGCGGGACACAGACATTGACGGGCTCCTATTTGCGCTGGAACGCGTGACGAGCCTCATTGCCGAGGTTGCCGGGGGCACGGTTGCCAGGGGCATGATAGACGTATATCCCACGGCTCACGAACCCAAAGTGATCGATCTTTCAGCAGCCTTTACAAACCGCCTGCTGGGAACCCGTCTGCCGGTTGAGGAAATGGCCGCTTACCTGCGCCGGTTGGGCTTACAGGTTGAAGGCAAGGGGCAGGAGGCCCTGCGGTGCACGGTGCCCCCAAGCCGCCCGGAACTGACGGAACAGGTGGACCTGATCGAGGAGATCGCCCGCCTCCTGGGCTATGACAATATTCCGGCCGTCGAGGGGGTCCCCGTACGGTTCCAGGGACTGGCCCAGGATGAGCAGGCACTATTTTCCCAGCTGCGGGAGGCCCTCATTCCGTGGGGCTTTTCCGAACATTTGTCCAACACTCTGACGCGCCATGATTTCGCCAACTGGTTCTCTGAGGGCCGACCCGTGAAGTTGGCGAATCCGCTCAGCGCCGAGCTGGCCTTTCTGCGCACCTCTTTGCTGCCCGGACTGGTGCAGGCCGTGGCATTCAATGAGCGCCGTCAGCTGCACGATATTCAGCTGTTCGAGATTGGTGCTGTTCACCAGCAGGAGTCGAAGGCCTATAATCTGACCCGGGAGAGATTCATGCTGGGACTGGTAGCCACGGTTGGTGCCGGTACCGAAAAGGTGCATTGGAAGCGGCCCGCGAAGCGCGATCTTTATCATCTGAAGGGGGTCACCGAGCAGTTGCTGGTGGCATTGGGCGTACCGGGCATTGCTTTTAAGGCCGCATCGGCGCGGGGACTGACCGCAGCCCTTGAAATTGCCTCCCAGGGCAGGCGACTCGGCCTCATGGGTGAAATCAATTCACAATCCGGCGGCCCCGCGGAGGAGCTGGAGACCCACGTTGCCGCCGTGGAACTGGACCTGACGGAGGTGGCCAAATGTGTCATCCCAAGTGGCTCCGGGTATCAGCAGGTGGCACCCTATCCCGTCGTGGAACGCGACATTGCCGTGGCGCTCCCTGCGGATGTTGCCGCCGGCCAGTTGCTGGACACCATCCGGAAAAAGGGGGGCAAATTTCTCCGTGACGTGAGGGTTTTCGACGTATATTCGGGTGAAGGCGTCGGGGAAGGGAACAAGGGCCTGGCCTTTCGCCTTTATTTTCAGTCCAGCGACCGCACCCTGAAAGACGCTGAAGTCGATGTCCAGATACAGCGTGTCGCCGACGCTCTCCAACGTCGGCACAAGGCCAAGTGGCGCCAGTCGTAAACCGGAGAGGGGAGTACGGCGGATGAGCGACAAGCAGCAGTCCCTGGTACGGGTCACGATATACGGACATGAATACTCCATAAGGGCGGTGGCCGATGCGGACTATATCACCGAGGTTGCGGCCTACGTGGATGAGCGCATGCGTGACACGGAACTCAACCTTGATGGGCCGCAATCGGCGACCCGCATTGCCATACTGACCGCCATGAGCATCAGCGATGAACTGTTCACTGAGCGACGCACGCGCACTGCTTCGCTGGCCCAGATTGAAAACCGCGCAACGGCCCTGGCCAACCTCGTCGATGACGCCCTCGAAGCTCCGGCCGAGGATTGAACCTTTTCCAGTTTAGCCCCTAACCTGAACACCCCTGCACAATTCCATACCCGTCCCAATAGTCCGCGTTTACGGGGCCCACTGGCCACAACTTGCGCCGGGGGCGTACTGGCATAGCCCCGCTCATGACTGCGGCGCAGAAGAGCGGACAGACAGGAGCTGAAACGCGTGTGCTGGCGGGCAAGCCGGTGGCCGAGCGCGTCTTCGAGCGCCTCAAGCCGCGCCTTGCCATTCTGGGCGAGCACGGTGTGGTTCCCGGACTGGCGGTGATCCTAGCTGGTGACGATCCCGCTTCCGCCATCTATGTGCGCTCCAAGACGAAGGCATTTCAACGGCTGGACCTCCGGGCGAAATCCTTCCACCTGCCTGCCTCCGTCACGGAATCAGAGATCCTGGAGCTGGTTGACCAGCTCAACGCAGATAGCCACTTCCACGGGATGCTGGTCCAGTTGCCTTTGCCGCTGCAGATAGATGCCCACAAAGTGCTGGCGCAGGTGTCGCCCCTCAAGGACGTAGACGGGTTTCACCCCGAGAATTTGGGGATGCTCCTGATCGGCAAACCAAGGTTTATCCCTTGCACACCTCAAGGTATTCTTGAGCTACTGGATTACTATGATATCTCCGCCCAGCGGCGCCATGCAGTGGTGGTGGGACGGAGCACCATCGTGGGCAAACCCATGATGGCGCTGCTGGCCAACAAATGGGAACGGGGTAACGCCACGGTGACGCTCTGTCATACAGGTACGCCGAATCTGGGACTGCATACACGGCAGGCGGACCTGCTCATTGTCGCGTCCGGACAGGCTGGACTGGTGCGCCGGTCAATGGTGCAGGCAGGCGTAGATATCATTGATGTTGGCATGAATCGCATTGCGGACGATTCGCCCAAGGGGTATCACCTGGTGGGTGACGTAGATGCGGAATCAGTCCGGGGCCATGCCCGTGCGCTGACGCCCGTGCCGGGGGGAGTTGGCCCGATGACGGTGGCGATGCTGGTAAGGAACACCGTATTGGCGGCGGAAATTAGTATTGGGGGTACTCCCACCCCGTAGGTAAACTTCGTCGACATGGGGTCAACGTCGCAGCAGGAGGTCATGACCATCAGCGATATCGTCGGTGATGTCGTCCAGATATTGCTGAACGAGACGAGCAAGTTGGTTGCATTAGGATTCGAGCAGACCACCCTGTTTCTCCGTGTTGTGGGAATCGACGACATGGGAGTCTGGGTAGCCCATCCCAATTACATTGTGGTCAAGGTCAATGACCCGGAAGGTAAACCTCTGCCGCTGGAGAAGCAGCTCCATGAGCGGGTTGACGCCAATTTCCTGATCCGGTGGGACCAGATAGCCACCATTGTTCATTTTCCGGGCCGGGAGGGGTATGACTTCCCCAGTCCATTCGAGAAACATATCGGTTTCGTGGTGCCGTCCAGCACTGGAGATGAGGCGAGCAGCGAGCCGGTAGCCTAAGCCAGAATTTGCCCCGGTAGCTCAGCTGGATAGAGCGTTGGTCTCCGGAACCAAAGGCCGTGGGTTCGAATCCCGCCCGGGGTACGGCCATCGATCCCCGCTAGCCCCTCGCTAGCGGGGATTTTTATAGGTCGGTGCTCAGGCACGGTGATTATTGAGACGGAGTTGCAACAGGTGGGGGCATTTCCTTGCGCAGCTGCATGACTCGGTCAAACATTGTCGTGTCGGTGAGAAGCCCCCGCAGCTTGTATTCATGCAGCTCCATCCATTCGTGCCACTGGCGGCGCTCATCCTCGGTGATTGACACCACCTGGAGTCCATGCTCCTGCATCACTCTGATCGCTTTATCATCCAGATGCCTGATCTCGTTCTGCATGCGCTCCTGATGCCTGTGTGCCGCCGCCAGCAGCTTGGGTCGCAATTCGGCGGGAATCCTTTCCCAGGCCGTCTTGGTAATGATAAGGGCGCCGGTCATGACCGACCACTTGACGGGATTCATGTTCTTGGCCAGGGCGAACCATTGGAAGGTGGCCGCCGTAAGCGGGGAGGTGCCCAGGGCATCGATGAGGCCCGTCTGTAGCGCAGGCAGCACATCGGTGGCCGCGATGCTGACCGAGTGAAACCCGCCCGATCTCCACAGGCCCTCCACATTGGGCCCACCTGACCAGGTAAAAATGCGCTGCTTTTTCAGGTCTGCAGGAGTGCGGACAGGCTCCCGACTGAACCAGTAGACCCAGCCGACGTCAATCCACGCCAGGACGATGAAGCCGCCAGCCTCGATGCGCCTGGTCAATTCTTCGTCGATCTGATCGCGTAGCCAGTCCAGCTGGTTGTAATCCTCCAGCATCAGGGGCAGCGAAAGGGCCCAGATTCCCTTGTCGATCTCACTCATCCCGGTGCCCGTCATGGCCGCCGCCTGCAAATGATCGAGGCGCATCTTGACGATGAGATCCCGTTCGTCACCCGCTACACCGCCAGGATAAACTTTCACCTTTATCCGGTTATTGGAAATCTTTTCCCAGTCCTGGATGAGGTCCAGGAGTACATCGTGCCAGGGCGAGCCGATGGGGGCGAGGGTGGCCAGCTTGATAACGATGGGTTTTGGAGCCGGGGCCAGAGATAGGCTCAATCCCGCTGTCAGCAGCAATAAAATTAACACATATTTACGCACAGTAAAGTAGCATGCCCGTTCGTCCACTAGTCAAAGTGCCTTTGCGCTGATTAGCTTACATTCCCCAAGGTACGAATGGCAGAACTAAATTTGTCTGCCCGGGCCGACTGGAGTAAAATGGAGTGACTGACATATGGCTGAGGCTCTCAAGATAATACTATCGACTCACGACAACCTCATGCAGGCCCAGGGCCTGGCAAAATTGCTGGTGGAAGACCGCGCCGCCGCCTGTGTGAATATCATACCCGGGATGACCTCAGTTTTTCGCTGGGACGGAGAAGTCCAAGTAGAGAACGAGCTGCTGCTGATTATCAAAACCACGGCGGAAAAGTTGCCCGAGGTGCAAGCATTACTTGAGGAGAATCACAGTTATGATGTGCCGGAGATAATTGAACTGGAGGGGAAGGTACTGCATAAGCCCTACATGGATTGGGTGCGGGACTGTCTAGCGTAGGAACAGTGCGGTAGGTTGGAAGCGCATAAATGTCGCGTAGGGAGCCGAAAGATAATCGCCGGAATAGTCCGGAGTCTTTCCGAGACTGGGTCGTTATGGCGCATAATATATATTCTGTAAAGTTAAAACGATCTCAGACACTCTTAGCGTACCACATAATTCACCACCCGGCCCGGTATAATTATGCGCTTGAGGATCTTCTTGCCGTGAAGGTGGCGTTGTACTGCCTCCTGCTCCCCCGATTCCCGTAAAATCAGTTCCTCGTCCGCGTCAATGGGGACCGTCACCTCCCCGCGGCGCTTGCCATTGACGGTGACGCCCAGCGTCATCGTGTCAGCCGCGCATAGTGCGGGATCGTATGTTGGCCAGGTGACGGCAAAAATACTGCCGGCGTGGCCCGTGAGCTCCCATAGCTCCTCCGCAAGGTGTGGCATGAAAGGCGCAATCAGCGCTATCAGGGTATCGCGCTGCTCCTCATGAATATACTCCTGCTTAACCAGGGCATTGGTGAGTTCCATGATGCGGCTGATGGCGGTATTAAGGTGCAGGGCCTCGAGATCGCCAGTCACCGCTCGTATGGTGGTATGCTGTTTCCGGAGGATGTGGTCAGGTGGCGCCGCCGCTCCATTGAGGGGCAGCTGCGCGATGCGCCAGACGCGCTCCTGAAAGCGGGCCAGGCCGGTTATGCCGCTGGTGTTCCAGTCGCCGCCCTCATGATAAGGGCCCATGAACATGAGATAGGCTCGAAATACATCTGCGCCGTAGCGCTCAATAAATGGGTCGGGCGCGACCACATTTCCCGCCCGCTTGGACATCTTCCTCCCCATATGGGTGATGGTGCCCTGGTGCCTCAGACGTTGAAACGGCTCGTCGAAACGGATGAGGCCGGCCTCATGGAGCGCCTTGGTGATAAACCGCGCATAGAGCAGATGCATGGTGGTGTGTTCGACGCCGCCGATGTACATATCCACGGGCAGCCAGGCGTTCACCCGCTGGGGATTGAACGGGCCGTCCGTGTAGGCGGTGTCCACGTAGCGCAGGAAATACCACGATGAATCCACGAACGTGTCCATCGTGTCGGTATCGCGTCTGGCGGCGGCTCCGCAATCAGGGCAGGTGGTATTGACAAATGATGCCAGCGTAGCCAGGGGCGAGATGTCGCTCCCCTGGGCGGCAGCAAGATCGATCTCCCGGGGCAACAGGACCGGTAGCTGCTCGTATGGCACCGGCACCACGCCGCAATGGTCGCAGTGAATCATGGGAATGGGTGCGCCCCAATAGCGCTGGCGGCTGATGCACCAGTCCCGCAAGCGGTATTGGACCGCCCGTTGGCCCAGACCGCGCTCTTCCAGCAAGACCACGACCTGCTCAAAGGCCGCTCGGGTCGTGAGACCGTTGAGTTCACCAGAATTCAGGGCGAGCCCCTCACCGGGATAGCACACCTCGCCGCCGTGCTCAATGCCATCCGGGGACACCACCTCCACAATGGGCAGTCCATAGGCCTGGGCAAAGGCAAAATCGCGCTCGTCGCTACCTGGCACGGCCATGATGGCGCCGGTCCCATAGCCGCCCAGCACGTAGTCGGCGATCCAGATGGGAATCGGCCGCTCCGTAAAGGGATTGATGGCGTAGGCCCCGGTAAAAACGCCCGTCTTGGCCTGCCCCTGGGCTATGCGGTCGCGCTCGGTTTGGGCCCTGGTAGCGGCCTGATAGGCCTGCACCGCCTGGCTTTGCTCCGTCGAGGTGATGATGTCCACCAAGTCAAGCTCGGGCGCGAGCACCAGGTAAGTAGCACCAAAAACGGTATCGGGTCGGGTGGTGAAAACCTTGATTTCGCTGCCGGCCCGCCCCTCGACCTGGAAACTGATGTCGGCACCCTCCGAGCGGCCAATCCAGTTGCGCTGCATGGCCTTGGTGCGCTCGGGCCAGTCGATGCGGTCCAGCCCTTCCAGCAGCTGGTCGGCGTAGCGGGTAATCTTGAAAAACCACTGGCGCAGGTCCTTTTGGATGACCGCCGTTCCGCAGCGCTCGCAGCGGCCATCATTGACCTGCTCATTGGCCAGCACCGTTTCGTCGAAGGGGCACCAGTTTACCGGCGCCTCTTCCTGGACTGCCAGCCCCAGCTCGTAGAGCTTGAGGAAGAGCCACTGAGTCCACCGGTAGTAGTCGGGGTGGCTGGTGTCCACGTAGCTTTCCCAGTCGTACATGGCGCCGATGCGCTTGAGTTGACCGAGCATGGTCTTAATATTGGCGGCGGTGCTCTCAGCGGGATGGATCCCGTGCTTGATGGCATAATTTTCCGCCGGGAGGCCGAACGCGTCAAAGCCCTGGGGCTGGAAGATGTCATAGCCCTGCATTTTCTTGAAGCGGGTCCAGGTGTCGGCGGGGCCGTAGTTGTACCAGTGACCGATGTGCAGGCGGTCGCCGGAGGGGTAGCTATACATGGTGAGGCTATAGAATTTACGCCCCGGGTTATCCATGTCAGGGTGGTGAGCGCCGGATTCCTCCCAGCGCCGCTGCCATTTGGCCTCCACCGTTCTAAAAGGGTATTTGCCGCTCATTATTTTCGACTGGGAGCCCCATCAAAAAGGCCCAGCGCTCTCCGCTGAGCCTGTGCGTCGGGGCAGCGAGATTCGAACTCGCGACCTCTTCGTCCCGAACGAAGCGCGCTACCGGGCTGCGCCATGCCCCGCACAAGTGCTCATCCTCCGACAGAAATTACGGGCACCGCCGGGCAGCCACAAGGCCCCAGCCAACGCCGCGTGCGTTGCGGGGGCTACCACGGAATCTCCTCGCCATCCCAGGCCAGAAACCGGCCCGTGTCGCTGGCGCTCAGACCGGCGATGACTGCAAGCATGCCCTGAACCGAGGTGTCGACCGAAATTCTGGCGTTCGGTCCCCCCATATCGGTCCGCACCCAGCCGGGATGGATGACTACTGAGATGATGCCCGCGCCGGCCAGGTCCACCGCCAACGACTTGTTCACCATGTTCAGCGCCGCCTTGCTGGCCCTGTAGGCATAGCTGCCGCCGCTGCCGTTATCGTCTACCGACCCCATGCGGGAGGTGATGTTGATAATGGCCGGGCGGCGACCTTTTTTCAGCAGCGGCAGGAGCGCCTGGGATACCAGCAGCGGCCCCACTGTATTTACCCGTAGCGTAGCCAGGAGATCATCGGGCTGCAGGCCACCCAGGTTCTGCCGCCCACCCCCCACGCCGGCGTTGTTGATGAGCAGGTCAAGGCCGTCCGTCAAGCCCTGGAGCGTTGCGGCCGCGCTGTTCACGGCAGCTGGATCAGTTACATCCAATGGCACGACGGAGAGTTGGTCGCCGTGCTCATGCTGTAGCGCGTTGAGCTCGTAGGCCTGTTCGGGATTGCGGCAGCCGGCAAAGACGCGGTCGCCACGGGCCAATAGGTGGCGCACCAACCCGAAGCCAATGCCACGGTTGGCGCCGGTTATGAAGCTGCGCTGCATGACTAACCCCTTTCTCCAAGCATTCTGAACTGTTTCACGGGCTAAATCCAGAAGGTGATAACAACAAATCCACCCACCAGCAGGGCAGCAAACACGACCGCCATCAGATTGAAGTGCTTGTCGATGAGCCCCTTGATGGGCGGGCCAGAGAAATAGATCAGGGCGCCAACGCCAAAGAAACGCAAGCCCCGCCCGAGAATGGAAGCGATGGCAAATGTGCCCAGGTTGAAGTGCAGCAGGCCGGAAGCGATGGTAAAGACTTTGTAGGGTATGGGCGTCAACGCCGCCAGGAACACGCCCCAGAAGCCGTAGGTCTCATATTGTGTCCGGATCCAGTCAACGGTCGTCTCCTGCTGATAGAATACCACCAGCGGCTTACCCACCGCTTCCCAGCCGAAGTAGCCGATGCCATAACCCAGGAACGCACCGGCGATGGATCCACCCGTGCACAGCGCCGCGAACCAGAACGCCCGGGACGGCAGGGATATGGCCAGGGCGATCAGCAGTATGTCAGGCGGGATGGGAAAAAAGGAAGACTCGGCAAAGGCCAGCAGAAACAGGGCCGGTGCGCCATAGGGTGTTTCCGCCCAGTGGAGCACCCAGTCGTAAAGGCGCCGGAGGGGGTTGGGCCGGGCGGAAACCGGAGTGGCAGGCAGGACATTGTCCGCCATCAGCTGTCTGCCTGTCCCTGCATGGTGGCAGCGAGGCTGTCAAAATATGCCTGGCGCAGAGCATCCCGGCCTAATTCGACAATGTCGTTGATGCGCAGGCGGTCGCTAGCGGTGACCCTGCCGATGGTAATGCAGGGCACCTGATCGTCCATGGCGACGCGTTGGAGGGGCAGCAAATCTTCCTCGGCGACCGAGACGATGATGGTGCTCTGGCTCTCGCCGAAAAGCAGTTCGTCGTTTCGCAGCCGGCGGGTGAGATGTACCTCCAGGCCGAAGCCATCCGGCGCCGCCAGCAGTGATTCCACCAGGCAGACGGCCAGACCACCATCAGAGATATCGTGGGCCGAGCGGATGATCCCCTGCCGGATGGCTTCGAGGCAGACCCCTTGGACATGGGTCTCTGTCTCCAGGTCCAGTCCCGGCGGCGACCCGGCGACCCGCCCGTGCGCCATTTCCAAATATTCGCTGCCACCCAACTCACCGTTGATGGAGCCCAGCACGACCACAAAGTCGCCTAGCTCCTTGAAGCCGGGAGTGGTAATGTGGGCCAGGTCCTCAATGAGGCCCAGCATGCCGATGACGGGAGTGGGATATACGGCCCCGGCGGGGTTCTCGTTATAAAAACTGACGTTGCCCCCGGTAACGGGGGTGTTCAGCAGCCGGCAGGCCTCCCCCATCCCTGCGACGGCTTCCTTGAACTGGTAGTAGATCTCCGGATCGTTGGGATTGCCGAAGTTGAGGCAGTTGGTGATGGCCACCGGTCGGGCGCCAACGCAGACCACATTGCGGGCCGCCTCCGCCACCGCCAGCATGCCGCCGCTGTGGGGGTTGAGCCATGTGTAGCGGCCGTTACCGTCGGTGGTGAGGGCCAGCGCCTTGCGGGTGCCCTTCAGCCTGATGACGGCAGCATCCGCCCCGGGCCCCACGGCCGTGTTGGTGCGTACAGTGCTGTCATATTGATCGAAGACAAGCCCCTTGTGGGTGATATTAGGTTGGGCCAGGAGCCGGAGCAGGACGTCATTGAAATCGTCTGGTTCAGGCAAACTGGCCAGCTCCAATTGGGAGGCTTCCCGCAGGTAGACAGGCGTCGTGGCGGGCAGGTCGTACTGCGGCGCGCCACCACCGAGCACCAACGATTTACAGGGCACATCCGCAACCACCTGACCGTGGATGGCCACTTCCAACCGGCGCGTGTCGGTCACCACCCCTATCTGCGTACAGGCCAGGTCCCAGCGCTCAAAAATTTGCTCCAACTCCTGTTCAAATCCCTTTTGAATGACCACGAGCATACGTTCCTGGGACTCGGACAGCATGATTTCATACGGGGTCATGCCTTCCTCGCGCAGGGGCACGTTGTGCAAATCCAGCCGAATGCCGGCCTTACCCTTCGCCGCCATTTCGGCGCAGCTGCAGGTGATGCCCGCGGCCCCCAGATCCTGCATCCCTACCAAGAATGGACGCTTGGCCAATTCAAGCGCAGCTTCCAGGAGCAGTTTTTCCGTGAATGGGTCCCCCACCTGCACGTTACTCTTGCGCGATTCGGAAGTATCGCTGAGCTCCTCGCTCGCAAACGTAGCTCCGTGAATGCCGTCTCGGCCGGTCTTGCTGCCCACCAGGAAGACGGGATTGCCGGCGCCACTGGCGATGGCCCGGACCACACGATCGTGGCGCACAAGCCCGACAGCCATGGCGTTTACCAGCGGATTGCCCTGGTACCCAGCGGATACGAACAGCTCACCCCCCACGGTTGGCACGCCCAGGCAGTTGCCGTAGTCGCCAATCCCTTGGACGATACGTTCCATCAGGTAACGATTGTGGGGGTCGTCCAGACTGCCGAATCGTAGCGAGTCCAGACAGGCGATCGGTCGGGCGCCCATGGTAAAAATGTCCCGCATGATGCCGCCAACCCCGGTAGCGGCCCCCTGGTAAGGCTCAACGGCCGAGGGATGGTTGTGGCTCTCAATCTTGAACGCCACCGCCAGCCCGTCCCCTACGTCCACGAGACCGGCGTTCTCCTCACCGGCGTCTACCAGCAGGCGGCCACCCGAGCGGGGGAGGGTTTTCAGCACTCGGATGGAACTCTTATAGGAGCAATGCTCGCTCCACATGACGGAAAAAATGCCCAGCTCTGTGAAACTGGGCGCGCGTCCTAGAATGGAGTTGACTTGGTCATACTCCTCCTGCGAGAGGCCATGATCAAGGGCGAGCTCCACCGTGACGGCCGGTTCGGAAGGGATTTGGGTCGTGGTTGTCACTTTTGGGACCAGTCAGGGACCCCAAAGGGACCCCGTAACAGCCCAAATTTTACACTATTTGATAGTATTTCCGTTGGTAAAGCTTAGATACGGAAGCATCCCCGTTGGACATCACCCGACCCACATCATTTCTCGACGGAAGACGCGTGTCGGAACGGCGGGATTTGAACCCGCGACCCCTTGACCCCCAGTCAAGTGCGCTACCGGGCTGCGCCACGTTCCGTTGGCAAGCAGAATTTACTTAGGGGAGCGTTACGGCACAATGGCCGCTCATTTCTGTTGGCGGATATAATCCAGCAGTTCAGCAAGGGATTGCTGCACATTCTTGAGGGTATTGCGAGCCATCTCATGTTTCCGGATGGCGCTGGCCGATGCCAACGAATTCGAGGCTCCATCGTTATCGGACTGCCGGCTCTTAAAATGCTGCCGGGCCCCTTCAATCGTAAATCTTTCCTCATAGAGCAGACGCTTGATATCCAAAATAATGCTGATATTTTTCTCCGTATAGATACGATTGCCGGCGCGATTTTTTGCGGGAGCCAGATTGGGAAACTCGGTTTCCCAGTACCGCAGAACGTATGACTTCAGGCCGGTGATTTCACTGACCTCGCCGATGGAGTAGTACAGTTTTTTGACGTCTGTAGTCAGGGGAGCCTCTAGGGCAAGTGATTTAAAGTACTACTTTAGTGTAAAGACAGATTCGCGTTGAAGCAAGGAGTTTTTCAAGGACTCCTTGCACCTGGGGAGCTCTATCGGTGCCGGGGAGCTCGCTCCTCAGGCAGTGCTGATCTCTAGCGCAGTAGAGTCAGAGGATCTGTATAGTCCTCTTCCAGTGCGGCCGCCATGGCCTGATGGGTGATCTGGTGCTTGTAAATGTTGAGCCCCTTGAGCAGGGCATCATCGGACATTAATGCCGGCGCGGGCCCCAGCTGTGCGATTCGTTCCACATAGGGGTAGGTGGAATTGGTGAGCGCTCGGGTGGCCGTATTGGGAACCGCACTGGGCATATTGGTCACGCAATAGTGGATGACGCCATCGACCACAAACGTAGGGTCCTCATGGGTGGTGGGACGACCGGTCTCCACGCAGCCGCCCTGGTCGATGGAGACATCCACAAGGACCGAGCCCGCCTGCATGAAGCTGAGCATGTCCCGGGTGACAAGTTTGGGTGCCTTCGCCCCCACCAACAAGACCGCGCCAATAAGCAGGTCCGTGGCGGGAAGCAGTTCCCGCAGGGTGGCGGGGTCAGAATAGCGCGTGGTTACATTTTTGGGCATGATATCATCCAGATGCCTGAGGTGGTTCACATCCACATCGAGAACATAAACGCGGGCACCCATGCCGGCGGCGATCTTCGCGGCATTTAAGCCTACAATGCCGCCACCCAGGATAGTGACTGTGGCCGGCTCTACGCCGGGCACTCCGCCCAACAATACCCCGCGGCCCCCATTGCTGCTCTCCAGCATTCGGGCTCCCTCCTGAATCGCCATGCGTCCGGCGACTTCGGACATGGGGGTGAGCAGAGGCAGTTCGCCGTTGGCCAATTGGACTGTTTCGTAGGCGATGGCCGTGGCGCCGCTGTCCCGAAAGCGCTCGGTGAGCTCGCGATCAGCCGCGAAATGAAAGTAGGTGAACATGACCTGATCGGAGTGGATCATGTCCAGCTCCTCAGATTGGGGCTCCTTGACTTTGACGATGAGCTCCGCCTGCTCGAATATTTCGCGGGCTGATGGGAGAATAGCGGCCCCCACGCGGACATAGTCTTCGTCGTCAAAGCCGCTCCCCTGCCCCCCCAGGTGCTGGACGAGCACCCGATGCCCCTTGCGGATCAGGTGCTCCACACCGAAGGGCGTGAGGGCAATCCGGTTCTCTTGAGGCTTAATCTCTTTGGGAACGCCAATGATCATAAGGACATTTCGCAGCCGCGGTTCGGCTGTGGGCCAGGAAGTTAAGAGCGTGGCCGGCGGTTGCCGCGACCTCCACGGGGAGGACCTCCCGATCTTTCTCGACGCGCTCCGAAGCCTGAACTTCTATCCCGCTTGGGAGGCTCGGTCCAACCATCAGGTTTTTCCAACAGCGCTTTGCGACTGAAGTCCAGGCGGCCCAAATCGTCAATCTTGACCAGCTTCACATCGAGCTCATCGCCGATCTTGACCACGTCAGTGACTCGATCGACTCGACGCCATTCCAGTTCCGAGATGTGCACCAGTCCTTCCTTGCCGGGAGCTATCTCCACAAAGGCACCGAAGTCCATGATGCGCTTCACCTTGCCGTGGTAGGTGGTTCCCACCTCTGGCGCCTTGATGATAAGTTCAACCATACGGGCAGCCTCATCGAGCGCGTCATCTCCTTTTCCACTGACAACGACGGTACCCTCGTCATCCACGTCCACAGTGCACCCAGTCTCCCGAGTGATGGCCTTGATGATTCGACCGCCGGGACCGATGAGCTCACCGATGCGATCACGTTCAATGGTGAAATGGACGATGCGTGGGGCATAGGGACTCATTTCGGGACGGGGGGCATCCAGCGCCACAAGCATGATATCAAGAATATGCAAACGCCCTGTGCGCGCCTGTTCAAGGGCGTCCCGCAAAGTATCCAGGCTGATGCCCTCTGTCTTCAGGTCCATCTGGATGGAATTGATCCCGTCACGGGTGCCGGCCACCTTGAAATCCATGTCGCCCAGGTGGTCCTCGGTTCCCAGAATGTCTGAAAGAATCACCTGCTTTTTGCCCTCCATGATCAGCCCCATGGCAATGCCGGCGACGGGTGCGGTGATGGGCACCCCCGCATCCATGAGCGCCATGCAACAAGCACAGACGGTGGCCATGGAGGAGCTTCCATTGGACTCCAGAATCTCGGAAACCAGGCGGATGGTGTAGGGGAAGTCCTCAAAGGCGGGGAGCACCTTTTGCAGGGCTCGCCCGGCCAGGTGACCGTGCCCAATCTCCCTTCGGCTGGTCCCCCGCATCGGCTTGACTTCACCTACGGAGAAGGGCGGGAAATTGTAGTGCAGCATGTAGTTATTGTAATAGCTGCCTTCAATGTCATCAATGAGCTGTTCGTCCCTCCTGGAGCCCAGGGTGGCAACGGCAAGTGCCTGGGTCTCGCCGCGGGTGAACAGCGATGAGCCGTGGGTGCGGGGAAGTATCCCGGTCTCCACGGTAATAGGCCGGATTTCATCGTTCCTGCGCCCGTCTGCCCGCACGCCGCCCAGCGTCCGCTGGCGCAGGTCATCCCGCAGCAGTTCAGAGATGCGCTTGCCGATGGCCTTTTCCTGCTCCGGATACTCCTCAGCGAGCTGGGCCTGGACTTCCTCAACAAACGCGTCAATATCGCCATAGTGAGCGGCCTTGTCTTTGGGGCTGTTAAGATCGTCGGTCCGTGGAGCCACCAGCGCATCTACCGCCTTATGCAAAGCCTCGTCAATGGCGGGTGGATCAAATGTCCGCTTGGTCTTCCCCGCCTCGGCCACAAGCTCTTCAATCAGCTCGACGATCTCCTTGATGGCTTCGTGTCCATATTGCATGCCCGTGACCAAATCGCCTTCAGATATCTGGTCAGCTTCGCCCTCCACCATGACGATGCCAGCTTTGTTCCCGGCCACCACCATATTCAGCTGGCTCGTCTCGAGCTCCTCGTTCGTGGGGTTCAGGCGTGGCTTCCCGTCAAACCAGCCCACCCGAACCGCCGCCAGCGTCCCCCCCCAGGGGATGTCTGAGATGCTCAGAGCGGCCGAGGCACCGATGACGCCCAGGATGTCGGGCGTATTCTCGGTATCTGCCGATAGTATGTTGATAATGACTTGGGTTTCGCTCAGGAAACCGTCGGGAAACAGCGGTCGGATAGGCCGGTCGGTAAGGCGCGCGCCGCGAATTTCCTTCTCAGTGGGTCGCCCTTCGCGCTTAAAGAAACCGCCCGGTATACGGCCGGCGGCATACGTTTTCTCCCGGTACTCTACCGACAGTGGGAAGAACCCCCGGTCAGGTGCAACTTTTTTTGATGCAACGGCTGTGACCAAGGCTACGGTATCGGCGTAGCTGACCAGGACAGCTCCGTCAGCTTGCTTGGCCATGCGGCCGGTTTCTATGGACAGGGTCCTGCCCGCCAATTCTAGGCTCTTGACAATCATGTTATTCTTTCTATGCGTGTATTGTTTTATGATTCAATTTCTATGCGATCAGATGGCTCAGCGCCGCAGGCCGAGGTCCTTGATTAATTTTGAATAGGCTGGCAGGTTGGTGCGACGTAAATATTTAAGCAGCCTGCGCCGGTGGCCCACCATCATGATGAGTCCCCGTCGGCTATGGTTATCTTTTTTGTGAATTTGGGCATGCTCGGTTAGCTCTACAATGCGCTCACTGAGCAGCCCGATCTGCACTTCCGGCGAGCCAGTATCGGCAGCACTGCGGCCAAACTTTTTGACCAGCTCCTTTTTCTTCTCACTGGACAGAGGCATACTGCTGTTCTCCTAACGGTAATTGAGCGACCCAGGACCGGGCAGCCAGTTTGTCGCGCTCCAATTGGGCGTGCAGCGCGTCCGGTCCGGTGAATTTCTGCTCACTCCGGAGCCGGTGATGGAACCTGAAAGCCAACTGGCGTCCGTAGAGATCCTTTTCGGGCGGGCTAAAGAAATGAGCCTCAACGGTCAAAACCTTACCGTTAAAGGTTGGCCTGAAGCCCACATTGCACATGCCGAAGACGATTTGACCACCCATATCGGTTGAGACAACATAGACGCCGCGCATCGGAATGAGCTGCAGGGGTTCATCCAGTCGCAGGTTGGCCGTGGGAAAATCAATCGACCGCCCGCGCCCGTCCCCTCTTACAACCTCGCCGGCCAGTTCATAGGGCCAGCCCAGGAGTGTTTCGGCCTCCTCGCAGCGACCCTCCCGCAGGAGTTGACGGATACGGGAACTGCTGACGGGCTCACCCAGGATGTTCACTTGGTCAACGACATCCACCTCGTACTGCTGTACCGCTGCCTGTTCGCGGATGTAAGCCGTATTACCTTTACGCTCGTGGCCGAAGTGGTGGTCGTAGCCAACCACAATGTGTGCCGGGTTGAAGTACTTCATTACCACCTGCTCGAGAAATGCCTGCGGGCCAAGGCGGCTGAATGGCTTGTCAAATGTTACCACAGCCACCAGGTCGACCCCAGCAGCATCCAAGAGCAAGAGCTTCTTGGCTAATGTAGCCAGCACTTCAAAACTTGCGCTGTCCCTAGGGGCCAGCACCTGCTTTGGGTGCGGATCAAAGGTCAAAACCGCAGCTGGAACACGGTGCTCGCTAGCCCGGGCGACCAGTTGCTCAATGACGGCCAGATGTCCGCGGTGCAAGCCGTCAAAGGTACCAATGGTGAGGGCCGATGCTTCCAGGGCTGGGATATCCTCTAGGCGGCGGTAGGTATCCATGAATCCAATTGGTCCATTTTAATGGCCTCCCGGACGCCATACTGGCCCACTCGCGTTCGGGTCAGGGCAGATAGGTAGCCCACAGTATCAAGGGCGCGGGCCAAATCTGATCCGAGCACGCGAATATAGGTGCCCCTGCCACAGGTCACTCGTATGACCAGCTCATCAGGGGGACGCCAAGCGACCAGGTCGATGCCGTAAACCGTGACGGTGCGGGGCTGCCGCGGAACAGTCCGGCCTTCACGTGCCAGTTGATACAGCCGGCGCCCATTGACTTTCAGCGCCGAAAACATGGGCGGCACCTGTTCGATCTCACCTGTGAAGCGGTCAACTGCCTCCAGAATGTCGCTACGGGACAGGTCAGGCACGGGGGCGGTTTCCGTGATAGTGCCAGTGGGATCAAGCGTATCCGTGGTGCGGCCCAACTTCAGGTGCGCCAGATATTCCTTCTCCAATTCCATGAGCTGGGCTACCCGTTTCGTGGCCGACCCAAAACAGACCAGTAACACGCCGTCGGCGAAGGGGTCCAAGGTTCCGGTATGGCCCACTTTCTTGACTTGGGCGACATGCCGTACCTTGCGGACCACATCAAACGACGTCCAGTGTACCGGCTTCCAGAAGGGCTGTACAAAACCGGTCATGGGCCGCCTTCTCCGCCGCCATCCTGAATATTCTCCAGCAGGGCATGAATTTTGGACGAGCGCTCCAGGGATTTGTCCAGATGGAAGCGCAGCTCCGGCACATACTTGGCCTGCAGGGCGGAGCCCAGGTGGTAACGAATGACCTTCCTGTTGCGGAAAAGTTCCCGCATGACTTCCTGCTCGCCGGTCTTGGGTTCGAGCAGACTCAGATAGATGCGGGCAATTCGCAAATCTTTGGTCATTTCAACCCGGGAGACTGTCAACATGGTCACGGAGGTAATGGGTACTTTGGTAAGAAAAATGTCGCCCATAAGGCGCTGGACTTGCTCGGACATACGAACAGCCCTGGGAACGGCCGTAGTGCGGCGATCAGGCAAGGGTCCGCTTCACCTCTTTCACTTCGTATAGCTCCAAGGTATCGCCTTCTTCAAAATCAGAAAAGCCTTCCACGCCGATGCCACACTCAAACCCTTCCTGGACTTCTTTCACGTCGTCCTTGAAACGTTTCAGGGAGATGATTTCCCCCTCGTGGACAAGTTCGCCGTCCCGCTTGACCCGCACCAGCGCGTTTCGGACTGCCTTGCCCTCCTTCAGGTAGCAGCCCGCGACGATCCCCACCCCGGATACCCGGAACACGGCCCGCACCTCCGCCAAACCCAAGGTCTCCTCCACCTGTTCGGGTTCCAGAAGACCTTCCAGCGCCAGTTTGATCTCGCTGACGGCATTGTAAATGATATCGTAGCCGCGGATATCGACTTTATCTTTCTTGGCCAGGACCTTGGCGCCGGGCGACGTGCCGACACCAAAGGCGATGATGACCGCGCCAGATGCCGTGGCAAGGAGCACATCATTTTCGCTGACCATGCCTACACCGCGATGGATGATATCCACGGCCACTTCCCCGGTGGAGAGGTCTTGGAGCGAGTCGGCAAGTGCCTCCAGCGAGCCATCGACATCCGCTTTGAGCAGGATCGACAACTGGCGGATGGCGCCGGTGGCGATTTGCGAGGAAATTTCATCCAGTGTACGAATGCTCTTGCGGCGATATTCGATCTCACGTCGCAACCGGGAGCGCTCCATGCTGATGCGCTTGGCCTCGCGCTCATCCTCAAATACAATAAAGCGGTCGCCGGCCTGGGGTACCCGCTCAAAGCCCTGGACTTGCACCGGATCGGAGGGCAGGGCCTGTTTAACCCGAACACCGTGCTCATCCTGCATGGCCCTCACGCGCCCAATCTGGCTGCCGCACAGAAACGTCTCGCCCTGTCTCAGCGTACCCGACTGAACCAGCACAGTGGCTACCGGGCCCAGGCCACGATCCAGTTTCGACTCGATAATCGTACCTACGCCCGCTGAATCTCTATTGGCCTGGAGGTCCAATATCTCTGCCTCCAAGAGAATCTTGTCCAGCAAGTCTTCGATACCGGTCCCCATTTTTGCAGATACTTCAGCACTCTGAATCTTGCCGCCCCAGTCCTCCACCAGTACTTTCTGATCGGCCAGCTCGCGCTTGACCCGTTCCACGTCCGCATCGGGCTTATCGATTTTGTTGATGGCAACGACCAGATGCACGCCGGCGGCGCGAGCGTGATTAATCGCCTCAATCGTCTGGGGCATCACGGCATCATCTGCGGCTACCACGAGAATGACAATGTCGGTGACCTGTGCCCCTCGCGCCCGCATGGCCGTGAAGGCCTCATGGCCAGGCGTGTCGAGAAAGGTTATCTGCTGTCCATCGGGCAGTACGACGCTGTAGGCACCGATGTGCTGCGTGATTCCACCTGACTCGCCCTGAGCCACTTCAGAGGACCGGATGTGATCCAGAAGCGAAGTCTTGCCATGGTCTACATGACCCATGACGGTAACCACTGGAGGCCGAGCTACGGCCCCATCGCTATCGGTCTTGGATGCGATTTCCTGTAGGATAGTATCGTCATTGAGGACGTCCTCTTCCTGGATCGCAAATTCGAACACGTCAGCCAGCAGGGTCAGTGTCTCAAGATCCAACCGCTGGTTGATGGTTGCCATAATGCCGAGCTCCAGGCAACTGCTTATGACCTCCATGGGGGAAACATCCATGGCGGAGGCCAATTCGGAGACGGACATGAATTCGTGAATTCTGATGGTGGTCCGCCCCTCCGCGGAGGCGGCATCTGCGTCCTTCTCAATTCGCTCGCGTCTTGGGGGTCGGCGCTTTTTTTCACGCGCGGACATGCTGGCCAAGGTCTGACGCAGGGTCTGCTCCACCGATTTCGAACGTGCCGCCGGCTCCTTCTTATCCTTTCTGCCGGGAAGTCGCTGGCGCCCTTGGGCAATCTTGCTCTCAATTTCACTGATGACGATACGCTTGAGTTTGGGCTTTGCCGTTTCAACAGTCGGAATCTTACTGTCGCCCTTGAGAGCATCCTTTATGCCTGCCTCCGCCCCGTCTGGGGCTGTGCCTGCATCTGCGGGGCCCGACTCAAGCTCCTCAGCCTTGGGGCTGGTAACAGCCATCTCCGCTGGCTCAGATTTGGGCGCCGCTTTCCCCGCTGTCTCGGCCAGTTCCTGCTGTGCAATGTGGGCGGCTTCCTCAAGCGCCTTCTTGGCTACCTCCGCCTCTTGCGCCTCGAGTTTTTGTTGCTCCTCAAGGCTGAGAATGCGATCAAAGCGTGCTTTGGTACCCGTATCTTCGCGACGCAAGAGCTCGGCACCCCGCCGGGCGAGTTCCTTGCGCTTACGGTCCTCAATCACCATCTCTTTGGCGAACTCACCCAAGATGCGCTCGAGAACCTCGGGCTCCACAGGTGACATATGGCTAGCGACGGCGACCCCTTCCCGCTCCAGGAAATCGATGATCTCGGTGTGGGAAATATTCAGATCCTTGGCGATCTGAAATATCCGCTTTTTCTTGCTGGCCTGTTCCATGTTTCGGGGGTACGGGTCGCCGCTTCGTCTGACTAGGCGACCGGCTCCTTTGACCCTGCCTCTACCGCCGCGGTGACTTCTGCACCCTCATCTCCGGACTCACCGTTGCCCTCGCTTTCCTCAAGGTTTGACACCTCCTCAGAAATAATGCCGTGCACCTTTTCGTAGGTCTTGGGTCCAAAGCCCTTGAGTGCCAGGATATCTTCCGGGGCGCTCTTCAGGAACTCGTCCGCAGTGTGGATATCGGCCTGTGCCAGCACCTCTATGCGGGCCTTTCCAAGAGCTACCAGCTCGTCCAGGTAGATGGTCTTGAGTTTGGGCCCCTCATACTCAGACTGCTTGACCGCATCGATGGTATAGCCGGAGACTTGCGATGCAAGTTTGATGTTCTGGCCACTTCTGCCGATGGCCGTGGGCAGCTCCTCATCGCTGAAAACCGCCATGATGTAGGGGCGATCCTCCATGATGAGTAGGTTGATGGGTTTGGCAGGCGTAAGCGCCCGCGATACGAGGATTTCCGGCTGATCGCTCCAATTGATGATGTCGATCTTCTCGCCATTGAGCTCGCGGACGACGGATTGAATTCGGCTGCCCCGCATGCCGACGCAGGCGCCGACGGCATCAATCCGTCTATCGTGGGAATAGACCACAATTTTGCTGCGTTCACCCGGCGCGCGGGCAACAGCCTTTATTTCGATGATGCCGTCCTCGATCTCCGGTACCTCCATTTCGAATAGGCGCACCAAAAAGTTATCATCGCTACGGGAAACGACGATGTCGGGCCCCTTCGGCGTGATCTCCACCGATTTGATCAACGCCCGCACCGTACTACCCCGGCGGTAGCGCTCGTTGGGGATCTGCTCGTGCTTGGGGAGCCGCAGTTCCACCTTGTCAATATTGAGGAAGACATTGTCTCGTCGCACCTGGTGGACATCGCCGGCGGCTATGGTGCCCACCAGTTGCACATACTCGTCGTATATGGACTGCTTCTCGATCTCCCGTATACGCTGACTGAGAAACTGTTTTGCGGTTGTGATGAGGCGGCGGCCGAAACCGGCGGGATCGAGTATCTCGATGAAGGGATCACCCACCGCCAGATCGGGCTCTACCGCCTGCGCCTCCTCCAGCCTTATTTCCAGCACCGGATTGTCTACTTCCTCGACGACGGTTTTCTCCTGGTAAATCTCGATGGTGCCCTTATCCATATTCACAATCACGCTGAAATTGGTGTACTCCTCGCCATACCGCTTCTCAATGAGCGTCATGAAGAGTTCTTCCATAATGGAGCCCAGGAGAGTCCGATCAATATTCTTTTCCCTGGCTATGGCGGAAAATGATTCGACGATCTCCTGGTGTATCAAGATAGATTCTCCTCGGTTACCAATCTAGCTGCACCGCCGCATGCCTGATTTCCTCCCAGCCAATGGTTTCCTCGCCCCCGTGCAGTTCTAGAACGATGCCTTCCGGCCGGGTACGCACCAGCCGCCCGCTGACACTGCGGCCACCGCTTTCGTCACCATCGGAAGTTTGGATTTGCACCTGCAAGAGCATCCCCTTGTGGCGGGGATACTGCCACTGCTCAGTCAGGCCCGCATGGATGCCGGGCGAGGTGATCTCGAGCCCGAATTCAGCGCTGCCAAGCTGCTCTGCCAGGCCTTCATCGGCCTTGAGCCGCCGGGTTAAGTCGGCAATTTCATCGATCGTGATGCCACCGGGAGTATCCACTATAATTCTCACAACCGGACGGGCGCCCCCATCGCTCATGCTGGCGGCTAAAACATGTACGTCCGCCCCCAGGGCCTTGCCCAAGAGATAATCACCTATATCAAGCACCTCTGCCATACTTTCATAAAAAGAAAGTGGGTCGCCCGACCCACTTTCCAGCCCACAATTTACGGTTTCGCATTACTGTCAGCAAGGAGTTAAGCGTCCCGGCCCCCCGTGAGCAATGCTCTTGCTGTGGATACAAGGGAGAGGACCTCATAGCGCTTCTGGAAACCCATATTTTCCTCCTCAAGCAACGGCTCGAGAATTTCAAGGGCCTCAGCGGGTAGATCAGCCAGCAGCAGGTCGCGACCGGCATGGAGGGCATATTGCCACCGGAGGGAGGCGGTTGGAGCCGAACGCCTCGCCTGCTCAAATAGGTCCGAGGCTTCCAAATAGTCGCCGCGCCCCTCAACAATCACGCCCAGTCCTGCCAGCGCACCCGACTTCCCCAACGGATCGCTGCCGTATTCGTCCAGGTAGAGCCGGAAGTGGGTTTCCGCGCGGGTAGAATCGCCCACGTGCAGCTCGGACCGTGCCAGCAGGAACAACCCATTGGCAAAGGACTTGAGGCCGCGATATTCCTCCACGTAGGGGCTGAGCTGCGCAATAACCGTGTTGTAGTTCCCCCGGCTGTACTCAATAAAACTGATGCCCACGGCTCCACTTGCCTTTTCATCTTGCCCCACGCGCCAGAGGGGGGGGTCAAGGGTGGCTAGAAAGACGACGACTAGCAGTGCCGCGCCGCCGCCGCCGTACCGGACGATGCGAGTTCGCTTAGCCAGCCAGACCTGACGCAACTTGTAAAGTGCCTCCATGAGCGGGTCGCGCTTGAGTTCCTTGCGCGTGATTGTTTTGGGCGGTTTGAGCACGTTTATCCTCGATATCCCGGGCGGACGACGGGTGAAATTAGGCTGCGCAAGGGCTGGTGACCAGTGGTTTGCCACCCGGTCTGAGGGCGGCAACCCCCTCTCGGCACGGAACAATCCGTTTGCTGGCAAATTGAAATTAGCAGTAACTTCAGGCCAGGATGAAACCCAAAGCCACCCTTGCACTTCTGATCTGGATCGCTCCGCTCGTGTCACCGTTGCTGGCGTCTCAGGCGGACTGCGAGAGCCCCTGCTGCATGGTGGAAGTGGGCGTCTGCCACTCGGAAATGTCCATGCAGGCATGCTTCGCTATGGATGTAGAAGTGGCACCTCATGCGGTTCCGGCAGTTGTATCGCCACAGTACAAGAGCGCAGCCTTGCCGACGTATAGCGTGCTCTACCCGGCAGGAGCCAGCGCAAGCTTAGCCTTCGCCCTGACGGGGAGGGTCGATTTCGCCCGGACCTTTCATCCCCCCCAGCTTATTCCCCTTCTGATTTAGCCTAGCCTCGATCGTCCGATTCCTGGATCGCCGGTTGCTGACAAACACCGGTGGCCAACTGCTAATTATTGTCGACTGTCGAGGTAGTATGACTTCCCAAGATTTTTCTCACCAGCTGGTCGGATATGACTGGAGCCCAGCGGTCCTCAAATTCCCCGGGCTGCCCTGTTGGGCACAGTGCGCGGGGTTGCTCGCCGGCCTGCGTCCGGCCCAGCCAGGCGGATCGAAGGCTGCGGCGCCGCTACCTCCAGATGTGGAGCTACTCTTTCGCACCGACCAGGCGCTCAAGGCAGCCGGGCAAAGCGCTTTGGCCGCCCATGAGCGGGTGCGTGGCAGCGGTCTTTGGCCCTCTGTTGGGACGTATCATCGCTAAATGTAGGTTGCCCGTATGAAGTATCATGTTTGGACAGCTGTCAGGGCGTTTGCCGGCCTGTTCATCGTTTCCAGTTGTGCGTCCGTCCCCTTGGACGGCGGGTTCCGTGGTGTGCAAGAACAGGTTGAAACACGGTCGGGAGCACACATCCATTGGATCCAGGGAAAGCCTGAGGACCGTGAAGTCGTGGAACAAATTCAGTCGATGTTGAGCAAAAAACTCTCAGCGGATGAGGCCGTGCAGGTCGCCCTCCTGAACAACCCTTCCCTTCAGGCGACCTTCGAAGACCTCGGCATCGCCCAGGCCGATGTGGTGCAAGCCGGTCTACTGAAAAATCCCGTCTTTGCTGCCCGCGTTCGCTTTCCGGCTCAGGAAGGGAGCAACAACACGGAGTTTTCCGTGGAGCAGAATTTCCTGGACATTATACTTCTACCTGCGCGCAAAAAACTCGCATCGGAGAAGTTTAAACAGGCTGGCTTCAACGTCGGAAGCGCCGTGCTGAACTTGGCCCTAGAAGTACGCTCGACGTATTACACGCTGCAGGGTGATCAGCAGCTCCTAGCTATGCAGCGGACCGTTGTGCAAGCCGCTGAATCTGCCTCGGAGTTGGCCGAGCACCAGCACATGGCCGGTAACATTAGCATTTTGGACCTATCGAACCAGCGGGCGGCCTTCCATGAGGCAAAGGTCAGGCTCATGCAAAGCGAGGCTGGGATCGTCGCCAAACGTGAGCGTTTGAGCAGCCTCATGGGTCTCGCGGAGCCTGATAATATTTGGAAGATCAAGGCTGTTCTGCCCGAGCTTCCCCATCAGGAACCCCCCTCGGGAGCACTGGAAGATCGGGCTATTTCTCAACGCTTGGATTTGGCTGCCGCGCGCCAACAAACCCAGATTCTTCAGCGGGCGTTATCGCTGGCTCGATTTGGAGTGGTTTCGCCCGTAACGCTGGGCGTGAATACTGAGCGAGAGGCGGATCGGCCCAACTTGCTGGGTCCTACAGTGGAGATCGGTATCCCCATCTTCGATCGGGGGCAGGCGGCAAGCGCCCGAATTCAGAGCCAACTGAGGCAAAGCAAGAAGCAGCTGGAAGCCATGGAACGGCAGGTACGCTCAGAGGTGCGGATTCACCGGAGTCAGTTGCTTGCCGCCCGAGCGAGGGTGGAATACTATCGGGATAACATCATCCCGCTACACGAGCAGGTGGTTCATTTATCACAACGGCATTATAACTACATGCTCAAGGGGGTCTACGCCCTGCTGCAGGCCAAAAGGAATGAAATCGATGTGCGAAGCCAATACATAGAGGCGTTAACGGACTACTGGGTCGCCCAGTCTGAGCTGGAGCGAGCTGTGGGTGGAAGGTTGTCAACTCTCACCCGAGACGACGGAACGCCAATGAAAAATGACGAGTCAGAGATACCGCCTGAGGAGCACCACATGCAGCACGATGAACCAGAGAAACCGCCTGAGGAGCACCACATGCAGCACGACGAACCAAAGAAACCGCCTGAGGAGCACCACATGCAGCACGACGAACCAGAGAAACCACCTGAAGAGCACCACCATCATCAAGGAGGTAAGCCACGATGAAGAAGCACCACTTTCATTTTTCCTTCACACCGCTCGGCGCAGCTGTTGCCCTGGTCTTGATGCTCGGGACCATCCCCTTAGCAGGGAGCGGTCCACCAGGCACGAATATCAAAGCGAACCTGCCCTATACCCCGGTGGTAACGCCCAACGGCAGCACGCTCCCCTGGAAAATGGTGGACGGGGTAAAGGAGTTTCACTTGGTGGTCGAAGAAATCCAGTGGGAGGTAGCTCCGGGGATGGTTATCAAGGCCTGGGGCTACAATGGTCAGACGCCGGGACCGACCATTGAGGCGATTGAGGGGGACCGGGTCCGAATCCTGGTGACCAACCAGCTGCCGGAACCCACCGCCGTGCACTGGCACGGGGTCATCCTGCCCAGTGGGATGGACGGTGTCCAAGGCCTGACCCAGCGGGGAATTGCCCCTGGTGAGACCTTTGCTTACGAGTTCACTCTGCGCCAACACGGCACTCAGATGTACCATTCCCATGGAGACGAGATGACGCAAATCGGTCTGGGAACGATGGGCTTTTTTATCATCCACCCCAAGCAGCGGGAACGGAAGATCGATCGTGACTTCGCCATCTTTTTGAGCGAGTGGTTCGTTGCCCCCGGCTCGTCGCGGCCGAACCCGAAAATCATGACGGATTTCAATATCTTCACGTTTAACAGCCGGGCCTATCCTGGGACCGCACCCCTGGTTGCGCGCACGGGGGAACGCATTCGGATCCGCTTTGCCAACGTAGCCCAAGAAACGCACCCCATCCACCTGCACGGTCATTCATTCAAGGTGGTGGCCACCGATGGGGGCGATATTCCGCTCTCCGCCCAGTGGCCCGAAACGACCGTACTGGTGGCGCCCGGCCAGACTCGCGACATCGAGCTTATCGCCAATCCCGGAGATTGGGCGCTCCACTGCCATCGACGACACCATCCCATGAACGCCATGGGTCACGACCTTCCAAACATGCTGGGCGTCGACCAGGCAGATGTGCAAGAGAAGATTCGGGAGCTTCTGCCGCACTACATGGCGATGGAGAGAACAGGCATGGGTGGCATGCAAGCCATGGCGGGGCACATGGCAGGACCTGAAAACACCCTCCCCATGATGGCCGGGGACGGGCCCTACGGTGCCATCCAAATGGGTGGGATGTTCACAATCTTGAAGGTGAGAGACCATCTAAAGGCCGGCGATGGGGCGGCCTGGTACCAGCCCCCCGAAGGGACCGTGGCCGAAAAGGTTCCCGCGGGGCAGCGTCTGGAGCCGACGAAGCCGTGATCTACGCATACCCCATGCACCCTGAGGTTCGTCATACGCAAGCTGGCTCCTGCGCCGTTTGCGGTATGAAGCTTACGGCCGTGGGCCGGACAGAACGGAAATAGCCTCCCCCACAGGGGCATAAATCGTCCTCAGAGAGGTGGCGCAACTTAACTTACTACTGCCGTGTTGCAGCGATATTTACGAAAGTACATTTAAGACGCAAGGCCATCACCGCCGGGGCTTTAGATCAATACGGCAGATGGATTCTGGCTGAATCTCCCGGCGTGAGCGTCGAACTCAGGGGCTGAGTTTAAAGTCCAGAAGCCGATAACTAAGGGTGCATGATATGGACAACGACCATGTTCCACATGATCACATTCATGAAGATCCGCAAGGGGACCATGAAGCCCCAAAGGGTGTCACATTTGACCACGGAGGCACAAAGTACACGGTTTCGGTGGATGCAGCTTTGGGCTCTGGGCTCACGGGGCATGCTGACCGAATAAGATTGCCTGATGGGACGCTGGTCATGGTGCATCCTCACATTCATGAAGATAACGCAAACACTGCGGAGTCAATCGTGGAAAAAGGGGGTAAAATCTGGCAGATTGAGAAATAGTCGGCCAGACAGACCATCGCATCCTGATGAAGCAAGAATTGATCATTAAGAACATGGTTTGTGAACGTTGTATCCGGGTCGTGAAGGAGGAGCTGGAGGCCGTGGGATTCTCGCCACTTGAAGTCCAATTAGGAAAAGCGGTCGTCACGTCTCAGCGAGATGACATTGACCTGAAAATTGTGAGAAGAGTTCTCGAGGATAATGGGTTCGAGCTCCTTGTCGATAAAAAGGCCAGCCTCGTCGAAAAAATAAAAATCGTTATCATTAACCTGATCTACCAAAATCAGCTGGAAAACTTGAACAGGAATTTATCCGATGTGATCGCTGATGAGGTGGGGAGAGATTACTCGTACCTGAGCAATCTTTTTTCTTCTGTAGAGCGGATTACGATTGAAAAGTACATTATCTTGCAGAAAATTGAGCGCGTCAAAGAACTTCTGGTCTACGAGGAGCTAACGCTCAGCGAGATTGCGTACCAAGTTGGGTACAGCAGCGTCCAGCATCTTTCCGGCCAGTTTAAGAGCGTGACAGGACTTACGCCCAGCCACTTTAAATCCATTAGAACTCAGCGCCGCATCCTGATAGATAAGTTGGGCAGCCCAGCGACTTGAAATCCAATCTCCCTGCAGAGCCGCATGCCTGACTTGGCCTGGCCCCAAAAAGATATACATTTTTACCACAATTCTGTAACGGATCGTATCGGTTTAATCAGCATATTTGGCCGTCTGATGATCTATGAAAGGAGAAATCACAATGACGACTTATCAATGCCCGATGCATCCCGAAGTTCAAAATGACGAACCTGGTGCTTGTCCAAAATGCGGCATGGCCTTAGAACCCGAATCGACCCCCCCGGCCAGCGCCGGTGACTACACCTGTCCCATGCACCCCGAGGTAGTGCAAGCGGGGCCCGGACAGTGCCCCATCTGTGGCATGGCGCTGGAGCCGCGCACCGCAGCGGCCGAGGACGAGGACAACCCGGAGCTGGATGATATGAGCCGCCGTTTCTGGGTGAGCACCGCACTCACGGCGCCCCTCCTGCTGGCCACCATGTGGGAGATGATTGTCGGCGGCCCACTTTTCGCCCGGCTTTCAGGCACCGCGCTCAATTGGGGCCAGTTATTCCTGGCGGCCCCGGTAGTGCTGTGGGGCGGCCTCCCGTTTTTTCAGCGGGGCTACGCCTCGGTGGTGCGCCGCAGCCTGAACATGTTCACCCTCATCGCTCTAGGCACCGGCGTGGCATTTGCCTACAGCACGGTAGCGACCATTCTTCCCGGAATATTTCCGGCGGCCTTTCAAACACCGACCGGACAGGTTGCGGTCTACTTCGAGTCGGCGGCGGTCATCGTCACCCTGGTCCTGTTGGGCCAGGTCTTGGAGTTGCGGGCGCGGGCGCAGACCGGCAGCGCCATTAAAGCATTGCTTAACCTGACGCCCAATAATGCCCTATTGGTCAAGCAAGATGGGTCCGAAGAAACCGTGCACTTAAGCCAGGTCCGGCCTGGCGACCGGTTGCGCGTCAGACCCGGCGAAAAGGTACCGGTGGACGGCCTCGTGGTGGACGGCCAGAGTACGGTGGATGAGTCCATGATCACCGGGGAGCCCGTCCCCGTGGCCAAGGCGACGGGCGCCGCCGTAACCGGAGCTACGGTCAACGGCACTGGCAGCTTTGTGATGGAAGCCCAACGCGTGGGCAGCGATACCCTGCTGGCTCGCATCGTCGCCATGGTGAGTGAGGCCCAACGGACGCGGGCGCCCATCCAGCGTCTGGCCGATAAGGTGTCGGGGTATTTCGTCCCCATCGTGATTGGAATCGCTCTGCTTACGTTTGTTCTGTGGGCGCTGCTGGGACCGGAGCCGGTGCTGGCCTACGGGTTGGTCAATGCCGTGGCGGTACTGATCATCGCCTGCCCCTGCGCGCTGGGGCTGGCCACCCCCATCTCCATCATGGTAGCCGTAGGCCACGGTGCAAGGGCTGGTGTGCTCATCAAAAATGCCGCGGCGCTGGAGACCATGGAGCAGGTCGATGTCCTTGTTGTCGACAAGACCGGGACCCTCACTGAGGGCAGGCCCGCCGTTACATCCGTTGCTGTGGCGACTGGCCAGGATGAGGGAGAAGTCTTGCGGATGGCAGCCAGCCTGGAGCGCCACAGTGAGCACCCCCTTGCGGCGGCCATCATCGCTGCCGCGGAGGAAAGGGGACTTGCCTTGCGGTCCGTGTCAGAATTTCAGTCCTTTACCGGCAAGGGTGTAGCTGGTCGTTTGGATGGCCAGTCCATCGCTGTTGGCAATCGGGCCCTCATGGAAGGTCTCAGTGTTGATATCACCGCTCTGGATCGTGCTGCTGCTGAGCGTCAGCGAGAGGCCGCAACGGTGGTCTATGTGGCCGTGGACGGTAGCGCTGCGGGACTGTTGGGGGTGGCCGATCCGGTGAAGGCAACCGCACCCGCTGCGCTTAGTGCTTTGCGCAGCTACGGTCTGCGTATCGTCATGCTCACGGGCGACAGTGAGGCCACGGCTCAGGCGGTTGCACAACGACTGGGTATCGATGACGTTTCCGCGGAGGTGCTCCCCGAAGAGAAGGGTGCGGCCATTCAGAGGTTGCAGCAGCAGGGCCATCGCGTGGCCATGGCCGGTGATGGAATTAACGACGCCCCGGCGCTGGCGCTGGCGGACGTGGGTATTGCCATGGGCACCGGCACGGATGTGGCCATGGAAAGCGCTGACATAACGCTTGTGCAGGGCGATCTGAGGGGCATTGCCAAGGCGCGCCGGCTCAGCCGCGGCACGATGCGCAACATCCGACAAAATCTGGGCTGGGCGTTTGGCTACAATGCCCTGGGGGTTCCACTTGCAGCGGGGCTGCTTTATCCCCTATTTGGGCTGCTGCTCAGCCCCATGATCGCCGCAGCCGCCATGAGTTTCAGCTCGGTTTCCGTCATTGGCAATGCCCTGCGGCTGCGAAATCTATCGTTGTAATCACCGCGTAATAAAAAAAGGTCCCCTATGCCTGGCATCCAAAACACCCTTACCATCCACCCACTGTTCGTCCACTTCCCCATCGCCCTGACCCTCTCCGCCCTACTGTTTGAGGGCCTGTACGTCATTCGGCACAAGGACCTCTGGCGACAAATTGCCACGGCGCTGATTTACCTGGCGGCGCTGGCGGCCCTGGTTACGGTCCTTACGGGTTACCTGGCGGCCACTACGCTGGGACACGAGGCACCCGGACATGAGCTGGTGCATATTCACCGCGACATAATGGTGGTTTTCACGATCCTACTGGTATCCATAGCCCTGCTCAATGTCATCATCTCGAGGCCCGGCTCAAGGCTGGGGGTTCCCGGTTGGAAGCCCCTTGTGCGGCCGGCACTTCTGCTGTTGGCAGGGGGCATCCTAGTTGTTGGCACAGACCGTGGCGCTGAGTTGGTGTTCCGTTATGGCATGGGCGTAAAGCTGGATTCCCTGCCTGCCGAGGTCCACAACCACAGCAACCACGAGCATGGCCGGTCTACACAGGAAACTGAGACTGAAGCTAGCAATGAGGAGAACCACGAGGGCCACCAGCACAAACACTGAAGGGGATCGTCGCTGGATGGCACTCGGCCATCAAGGGAGTTTCATGCGCGTCTGAGGGCCCCGCGAAACGCCTTGCCCACCCCAATCAATCTCGTTGCAAGGCTCTGAAAAATGATAAATAGGTGCGGATGTAAAGGTACCAGCTGACCAGCATCAGCCCGGTTGCCACGAGCAGGACGCCGCGACCCAGCACCGTCAGATTCGCAATGTAGAGGATGATAGCCAACGTGGTAATGAAAATAAACCATTTGCCGGGCACATTGGATTCGAAGACCTTTGCCTTGCGATCCATGAGAAAGGTGGCAACGTTGGAGAGCGTTATGTCCCGAATCCCAAGCAAAACAAAAAAGGAGATCGGGAACCTTCTTACTGGGTCGAATATCAGATAGATCATGACGGCCATCATGATAATCTTGTCGGCGATAGGGTCAAGGAGCTTGCCGACGTGGGTTATTTCGCCCGCCCGCCTTGCCAGGTAGCCATCAAGAAAATCCGACAGCACTGCCAGAGCGACCATGATAGCCACTGCCTGCATGCGGTCGGTCTCCAAAGCCCAGATAATAGGCAGCGACAAGAGCGCCCGAAACAGGCTGAGCAAATTACTGACGGTAACGACGCGATCCGACGTCTCACTCACTGATGGCGCCCCTATCCAGATCAATGATAATATCACAGAGCGGCGCCAGCAAATTACGGTCGTGGGATATTAATACCAACGGCTTCGCCCCCAGTGCCCCGCAGGCTTGTACCAGGAATTCGGCAACATTCGGGGCCGGTAACCCGTAGCTGGGCTCGTCCAGAATGACGATGTCATAGTCGCCCACAAGCAGCGCCGCCATGACCACCAGCCGGTAACCTACCCGGGCATCGAGATCTGCCAGCAGCCGGTAGGCGTCCGAGGCGAGCAGGAAGCGTTCCACCTGCTCGCTCCCGTTGTCCGTCATGCGACCATGGCTCACGAATCGCCGGATCAGATCCGACCGGCCCAAGCCGTTGAGGGAGCCATCAATCCCCTGCACCAGGTACCCGAATTTTGGGTCCGGGGCAGCTGGCAGCGTCACCCGTAGTTCACCTTCATAGGCGGTCAAACCGGCCAGGCAGTCAGCCAGGGTAGATTTGCCCGAACCGTTGTCCCCGAGGATGCCCAGGCACCCCACCTGCTCTACGACCGTGTTGTGCAGACTGAGGGTGAAATTGGAGCTGGGGTAGGATTTTGCCAGCCCGGCGGCCTTGAACCCCCACTGGGGCAAAGCCCGGGGCCAGCTGGGCCAGTCATGGTCAGGTAGGAGCACAGGCGAAGTTTCCAGCCGCTGTCCGGCCAATCGCCACCGCGCAGGGCTGGTGCGGTGGGTAAACTCCAGCATGCGCTTGCCATGAGCTACCAATTGCCGGATGACGCTCTCCAGATTAGCGTCACTGACGTAGTCAAAACAGTACCACCCCAACAGGTAGGATCGATCCTGCTGTAGGGCAGCTGTGACCGCCAGTAGTTGCTGCTCCCCGCCGGAGAGGGATAGCGGAGCCTGCTCGCGGTTTCTGAATGGGCCGCTCCCGATAATATCCTCGACGGCCTGACTCAATTGGCTACCCGCCAGACCGAGATTTTCCAGATCAAACGCCACCTCTCTGCGCACTGTGCCGGCGATCAGATAGTCGGCGATATTATGGGGCAAGACCAGATAGCCCTGACCGGCGTGCGCCAGTGCGGCGAGAAGTTCGTCCAATGCATTGCCCGCGGCCGGGTCCAGGGTATACAGTCCGGGAGGCAGCTCCCCAAGGGAATAGCTAGTTCCCAAGGATTGCTTGCAGAATGCGTGCGGTGGCCCCGAGGTTGTCCTCGATGACTTTCAGGGCTGCATGCCCGGCCTCAATCCGCGAATCATCATCGGCCAAAAAGGCGGTCACCCCCTGCCGAAACTCTTCCGCGGTAGCCACCGAGAATCCGCCCCCCGATTCGATGAGCTGCTCAGCTTCGTGGCTGCGGCTGTAGCGCGGGCCAAACAGGACCGGAATGCCGGCGATGGCGGCCTCCATCACGTTATGAACGTTGGTGCCAAATCCGCCGCCAATATAGGCCAAAGTACCACGGCCGTAGAGTTCGGCCAGGTAGCCAACGCCGTCGACGATCAGCACCTGGCTGTCCCTGAAGCGCCCGAGTCGCCGACTGAACCGTTCCCAGGCTATGCCGGCCGCCGAAAGCTGTTCAGCCAGGGCGTCAACGACTTCCGGCTCAGGTTCGTGCGGCGCCCACAACACCTGCACGCGCTCGTCCTGCCGCATGATCTCGATGAGGGCCGGACCTATAACCGCCTCGTCCTCCTTGTGAACGCTGCCCAGGACAATGATGCGCTGCTCGCCGTTCCGCAGGGCGTTGGTCCCGCTTGGGCTGCGCTCCTTGACCCGATCGTAGCGCGGATTGCCAAGGTTCCTTACCTCAGACCTGCTGCCCGCGCCCAACACTGTCTGTACCCTCAAGAAGTCGGCCTTGGACACGGTGTAGATGTGGGTGAGGGCTCCGTAGAGCTGGCGATAGAAGCTCGCTAGCACCGGCCACTGCTTCGTGCTGCCCGGCACGATTCGCGCCGCGAAGAGGGTCGTGGGGACAGCGGCTTTCTGGCAGCTCCAGATGAGGTTGGGCCACAGGTCATAACTGGTAAAGAGCACCTTGTGGGGCTTCAGGACCCTCAGCAGTTGCCGCATAACCCAGGGGAAATCCATGGGGAGGTAAAATTTGAAGTCCACTGCCTCATGCTCAAAATGCTCATAGCCTGACGGTGAAAAGAAGCTCACCGCAATGATACACTCGGGCACGACTTCCCGCAGTCCCTCGATAACGGGGCGCGCCTGCTCGTACTCCCCGTGCGAGGCCACGTGAAACCAGTACAGGGGGCCAAAACGGTCATAAATCTGGTCGCGGAAATGCGTCACCCGCCTCAGCGTTCGCCGACGACCCCGAAGCCCCCGCCGGACCTTGCGATTCAGCGGGGCCACGGCATAGACCGTCAAAAACATCGCCGGAACAATCAGCAGATTATAGATTACTCGCCACAATCGACCCATCATGCCCGTCCCAGAATCCGGTTCACACTAACAGCCACCTGTTGGGCCGTGGTGCCTGTAAGACAGTATTGTTCCCGGCGATAGCAACGCCGTCGACCGTTCTGGCTGCACGGGCGGCACCACAGGGGTACCTCGTGGATCCGGCTTTCCGGATGATGGGCACGGGCGCCTGTCTGCCAGGATGTGGGTCCGAGAATCACAACCGCAGGCACACCGAGCGCCTCGCCGGCATGCACCAGCCCCGTATCCGCCCCGATAACCAACCGGCTGTGAGACAGAATGGCAAGCGACTCCTCCAGGGTCGTTTTGCCTTTGAGATTGTGCACAACCCCGGATGGTAATTCTGCTGCCAGCCGGTCGCAAATCTCATCGCCCGGGCCGCCCAGCAGTACCAACCGGCGGGACGAGACTGCCCCGTAGCCCGTAAAGAGTTCCGCGTAGCGCTGGGGCAACCACGATTTTTGGGGCCAGGCGGCGCCAGGTACACATACCAGGTAGTTTTCCTGTAGGCCAAAGCGTTGCAGCGTCTCGCCCGCTTCTTGGGGGTCAACCGCCATTTGTGGACGCGGGGGTGCTTCCGGGGCAGAGAGTTGAGCTGCGCTGAGATACTCCCGTACGACTGAGTAATCCGGCTCAAAACGATCCAGCCACAGGTAGAACAGCATCCAGCGCCTGAGTCGCGGCTTCCGATACACGCGAAGCTCCGCCCCCTGGAAATAGCGGCGCAGCAGCTTGCTGCGCAGTGAGTCGTGGAGGTCGATGACCAGGTCATAATCTGAGGCGGCCAGCTGGCGTGCATACGCAGGCAGCTGGGTTGCCCCAACATCCGCTGGGAATGACAGCACATTGTGGGGTGCCGGGGCGAATCGCGCCACCAGCGGAACGTACCGGTCGTGGACGAGGTAGTCGATGGTCATCTGCGGATCGGATTCGCTCAGGAGCCTGATGACAGGCGCAGTGAGGATAATGTCCCCCATGGAACTGAACCGGATTACCAGCGCACGGGTCACCTGTTAAGAGGAGCGGTGGGCGTTAAAGTGGAGCACGTTAATGAGCGCGGATTTGTATTCGGAATCAGGAAATGGCTCCAACGCCACGAGGGCCTCGTCGCTATAATGCTCCATGCGCTGGCGTGCATATTCAATGCCACCCCCCTCCTCAATTGCTGCGCGCAGCTGCGCCCGATTGCCGCGCCGTGCGTGGGACTTTAGCATCCTGAGATACTGGCGGCGGTCACCCGGGCTCAGTTGCTTGAGGGCGTAGATCAGCGGCAGCGTGCGTAGATTTTTCTTCACGTCGAACGCCACTGGCTTGCCCACCAGCCGTTTATTGCCCAATAGGTCAAAGAGGTCGTCCTGAATCTGAAAGGCTATGCCGAGGTTAACGCCGTACTGCGCCAGCGCGCGCCTTTGCTCTTCGTCGCCTGTGGCAGTTATGGCGCCAAGTTCACAGGCTATCTCAAAAAGACTGGCGGTCTTGTCCCTTACCATCTGGTAGTAGATTTCTTCATTCATACCCCCCAGAAGTGCCTTCTCCATCTGGAGGATTTCACCACTGCTGAGGCGCTCCGCCGTCCTTGAGAGCAGGTCCAGGGCCCTAAAATCCCGCAGGCTGATCATGTTGCTCAGTGCCTTGGCCAGGAAATAGTCGCCTACCAGCACGGCCTTCCTGTTATTGAAGACCCTGCGTAGCGAGGGCCAGCTGCGCCGCAGGTCCGAGTCATCAACCACATCATCATGAACCAATGTGGCGATGTGCATCATTTCCACCAGAGCCGCGGCTCTAAAGCTATTCAGATTTGCCTGCCCGCAAAGCCTGGCGGATAGAATCGTAAGGATGGGCCGGATACGCTTGCCCCGGTTTCGCAACACGTAGCGGACCATGGTGTTGATCAGCCGCACTTCCGAGCGCAGAGCCTGCTCGAATTCCAGCTGGAACAACTTGATATCGTCAAGGATGGGGGCGACAATGTCGCTAAGATGAACTTGCATCACACCAACTTACGTGCACCGTCGGGGTTAAATCAAGCGTGTGGCGTCGGGCCAAATACTTTTGCAATGAGAATGGAGAATTCATACAGGCCCAGCAGCGGCACCGCCATCATGATCTGGCTTAAAGGGTCGGGGGGAGTAAATATGGCCGCCAAAACCAAGATCACCACCAGCGCATACCTGCGGTAGTGGCGTAAAAAGGCCGGGGTTAGAAGGCCAATGCGGGCTAATATGTAGGAAACCACCGGCATCTGGAAAATAAGGCCAGCTGCAAGCAGCATCCACACCACGTAACTGAGGTAGGCCTGGATGCTGTAGTTCGCGGCGACCATACCCGCACCCAGGGCGGTAAAAAATCGCAAACTGATGGGGAGCAGCACCAGGTATCCGAAGCTGACGCCAGTGAGAAAGAACGCTGAACCAAAGAGGACGATGGATAACGTGGTGCGGCGGGATGACCGGCCGAGGGCTGGCTCCACAAACCGCCAAAGCTGGTAGATCGTGACGGGACTGCCCAGCACCAACCCCGCCATCAGGCTGACGATGAGGCGCATCATGAACATGTCGGATACCTTGAGCGCCTGCAGGGCGACAGTCTGCTCCAGGTTGAGTGCCGGGGCCGTTAGGAAGGCAATGAGCAAGTCGGCCTTGATAAAGGCCGCAATGGCGATGACAACAATGACCGCCAGGCTCTTAAGTATGCGCCAGCGAAGTTCTTCCAGGTGCTCCAGGAATGTCATTTCGTTGGGGGCAGGCACGGAGCGTCAGGAGGTGTCCAGCAGAGTGCGGACCAGTTGGTAGGGGGGCACCGCGTCCAGGCCGTCCTCAAGCGCGTCCAGGCGCTTGGCGGTCCAGAAAGCACCCATGACCTGCTTGGCCAGGAGGGACTCGACCTGCCGTCGAGCCCGCAGGCGCCGCTTTTCCAGTTGGACTCCCGACGACCGTAAATAGGCCCGGTGCCGCTCCAAATGCGACTGCAACTCGGCTACCCCTACGCCCTGCAGCGCGCTGGTCTGACAGACAGGTACCTGCCATTCGGCTGGGTCTTCTTTGGTATCCAGCAGCTGCTCTACCAGCTTGTGCAGTCGGTCCGCACCCGGGCGGTCAGACTTATTGATAACGAAGATATCGGCCGCCTCATAAATGCCTGCCTTCATCAGCTGGATATCGTCACCCGACTCTGGAACCAGCACCACCATCGTAGTATCCACAGCCGATACGACATCCAGCTCCATCTGACCCACCCCCACTGTCTCGAAAATGATCACGTCGAAGCCCCCGGCCGAGAGTACATCCCCAACCTCCTGGCTGCGTGCGGCTAGCCCCCCCTGCTCCCCCCGGCTCGCCATGCTGCGGATGAAAACGTCATGATCGAGAAAATGCTCACCCATGCGCACGCGATCACCCAACAGGGCGCCACCGCTGAACGGGCTGGTGGGATCCACCGCGAGGATGCCTACTTTCTGCCCAGCGTTGCGGTAGAGCCGGGTGAGCTGATCCACAAGGGTACTTTTGCCGGCACCGGGCGGGCCCGTGATGCCCATGCGGTAGCCGGAGTTGGCGGAAGGGTGCAGGGCGTCAATAAGGGCGGGGGCGTCCGGCGAGTCATTCTCCAGTATGCTGATGGCTCTTGCCATGGCGAGCGCTGATCCGGCCAACAGCTCCTCCACCAGCGGTGATGCCATGGCTTAGACTTTGATCGTGCTGGTAAAGGTGGCCAGGCGGGGCAGCTGGCTATCCAAATAGCCGGGTAAAAGTGGCGTAGTTTCGGATGATCAAATGGCGGCCTTCGCGCTCCACCAGACCCTTCTGCTCGAGATTTTTCAGCATGCGCGATACCGTCTCCCGACTGGTGCCTGCCATGTTGGCGATATCCTGTTGGTACGGCAGCCGATTGATGGTGACCACGCCCTGCTTGAAAATGCCCATGTCCTCGGCGAAACGGTGGATAGCAATACCGATGCGGTGTTCGGCGTCGGACAAGGATAGGGATTTGATCTGCTGGTCGGATTTTCGCAGGCGGAGGGTCATTTCCTTCAGCAGGTGGATGGAGATGGAGGGGAACCGCTCCAGAACATCCAAAAAGTTCCGTCGATTCAAGGTAAACAGCACCGTGTCCTCAATGGCCATCACATTGGCGGAGCGGCCTTGGCCATCGAGCAGGGCCATCTCGCCAAAAAACTCCGCGGATCCAAGAATGGCAAGAATCACCTCACGGCCTTCCTCGTTCAGGCGCGTAATTTTTACCGATCCGGATTCAATGAGGTATAGCGTATCCCCCTTGTCCTCTTCAATCACGATCAAGGTGTTCCTGGGGTAGGTGCGCCTGACAGTCATATCCATGATTAGGCCCATATCTCTCTCCGTCAATTCCGTAAAGATGGGCACTTCCCTGAGGATACTCGATGTGTGACTCATGGCAGAAACTTATATCAACCGGGCAAAATAGGCAATTCTATTGTGTGATAAACCCTATTTGCAGTTTTGATAGGTTCGGTGTAAACTTTAGGCTCAGTTTTCGCAAAACACGAGCACATTTATGGATCGACACGCCTCCACCATCAAACGGCACCGGCAATCGCTGAAGCGCAATGCTCGGAATCGGGGCATTAGGGCCCGGCTGCGGTCGTCTATCAAGACGGTGCGGCTGGCCGAAGCGAAAGGTCCGGCGGAGGCGGCCTTGAAGGAAGCCATCAGCCTGCTCGATAAAGGAGCTGGCACCAGCCTGCTTCACAAGAACAAGGCCGCGCGCCTCAAATCCAGGCTTGCGCATCTGGTAGCAACCCGTTTCGCCTCCTGATTTGGCCCCGCAGGGCTGCTTTCATACGCGATAATTCGGCGCCTCCTGGGTGATGGTCACTTCATGAGGGTGGCTTTCGCGGCCCCCCGCTTGCGTGATTTTCATGAAGCTCCCCTTGGACTGCAGCTGGCCGATATCGTGCGCTCCACAATAGCCCATGGCCGCCTGCAGCCCACCGGCGAGCTGGTAAATCGTGCCCGCCACCCGGCCCCGGTGTGGAACCATGCCCTCTATGCCCTCGGGAACCAGCTTACCCGCGGCCGTCCCTTCCTGGAAATAGCGATCGCCAGAACCGTCTGACATGGCCCCCACCGAGCCCATACCGCGAAACGACTTGTAGCGCCTGCCTTCGGAAAGGAGGGTCTCGCCAGGGGTCTCATCCATCCCAGCAAAGATACTGCCCAGCATGACCGCGGACGCGCCGGCAGCCAGGGACTTGGCAATGTCGCCGGAAAAACGCATCCCACCATCGGATATGATGGGGATGTCCCGCCTGGCCCCCACCTCGGCCGCGTCCATCACCGCCGTGAGCTGGGGCACGCCAATGCCAGCCACAATCCGCGTGGTGCAGCTGGATCCCGCACCGATCCCCACTTTCACGGCATCCGCGCCGGCATCGATGAGTGCCTCGGTCCCCTCAGCAGTGGCCACATTGCCGGCAATCAGCTCCATCCCGCCGTGCCGTTTGCGCAGCTCGCGAACCGTGCTCAGGACCCGCTCCGAGTGGCCGTGCGCCGTATCAACGAACAGGGCATCCACCCCGGCCTCGAGCAGCGCATCGGCGCGGTCAAAGGTGTCGGTTCCGGTACCCACGGCGGCGCCCACTCTCAGACGACCCCGGTCATCGAGGCAGGCGTTGGGGTGATGTTCCTTCTTAAGTATGTCCTTGACGGTGATCAGTCCGCACAGCGTCCCATCCCCGTCAACCACCAGCAACTTTTCGATGCGATGCTGCTCCAGCACCGCCTTGGCATCTTCCAGGGTCGTGCCGGGAGGAACGGTCACCAGATTTTCAGCCGTCATCCGGGCGGAAATTGGCAGGGAGTGATCGGTTTCAAAACGTACATCCCGGTTGGTGATGATACCCTTGAGGCGGCCACCGTCCACCACCGGCAGGCCTGATATTTCGTAGCGCCGCATGACCGCAAGGGCATCCCCGATGGTGCGGTCGGATGCGACGGTAATGGGGTCGAGTATCATGCCACTCTCAGAGCGCTTGACCCGCTCGACCTGAGCCGCCTGGGTTTCCACCGTCAAATTGCGGTGGAGCACCCCAAGACCGCCCTCGCGGGCGATCGCAATGGCCATGTCGGCCTCGGTGACCGTATCCATGGCGGCGCTGAGAAAAGGGATATTCAGACGGATATTGCGGGTCAGCTGCGATGATATGTCCACATCCGCAGGGAGTACATCCGAATAGGCCGGCACCAACAACACGTCATCAAACGTCAGCCCCTCCCGTAGTTCTCTCAACCGCTACCCCCTTTGATCAATCTCGATCTGCTGAATCTTGTCGATTCGGCGCTGATGCCGACCACCCTCAAATTCGGTACTCAGAAACAGATTTACAATTTCTTTCACCATTTTCTGACCCAGCAACTGTCCACCTAGCGTGATAATATTTGCATTGTTGTGGGCGCGGGCGTTGATGGCCGTGATGGTATCGTAAACCTGACCGGCACGAATACCGATAAATTTGTTGGCTGAAATGGCCGAACCGATGCCGATCCCATCAATGATGATGCCACGCCAGTAGGCGCCGGATTGAACTTTGGTGGCGATCTCAGCCGCCTTGTCCGGGTAATCAACGCTCTCGCTGCTGGAGTTTACCCCATGATCCCGGTACTCCGCTCCCAATGCCTCCAGTGCCTCACAGACCCACCGCTTGGCCTCCACACCCCCGTGATCGCTGGCGACACCCACCACGCGGAACGCAGGTATGGGTGGCAAATGCGTGCGCAGCTGTCCGGCCTGGACCACTTCAACCTGTAGCGCCCGCACCGCATCACGGGCCGAAGGTGTGAGGATGGCGCCTTCTTCAATTTCGAGGGGGCGCCGCTCCCGGTGAGCCCTGCGCACATCGGCTTCGGCGATGACCTGGCGCTTCACTGCAGGGGCACGGCCGCATGGGCGGCCGCAACCACGGCTCCCGAAGCAATCAAATTGCGGGCTGCAGCCATGTCCGGGGCAAGGAGCCGGTCTTCCTCCACAAAGGAGCTTTGGTCGCGCAAGAGCCGGTAGGCCGCCATGGCTCCTCGTCCCGCTTCAAGCCCCTCGTGAAAGTCGATAGCCTGAACCGCAGCCAGGTATTCGAAACTCAGGATATGCTCAAGATTCGCCACGATCAGTAGCAGTTTCTGTCCCGCCCAGGCAGACATAGGGACGTGATCTTCCTGATCATCGCTCATGGGAATAGAGTCTACGCTGGCGGGGTGGGCGAGCGTCTTATTCTCGGAGACCAGGGCAGCTGCCGTTACCTGGAGCATCATGAAGCCGGAATTTAGACCGGGTTGGGGCACAAGAAAAGCGGGCAGCCCGCCATTGCCGGCCAGGAGGGCGAAGATGCGCCGTTCACTTATGCTGCCCAGCTCCGCAGCCGCAATGGCAGCCAGATCACAGGCCAGTGCCGTAGCCTCACCATGAAAGTGTCCCGCCGAAAGCACCTGGCCGCTGTCGACAAATACCAGCGGATTATCGCTGACACTGTTGGCCTCCTGCAACAGCTGCTGGGCGGCAAACGCCAGCGAATCGCGGCAGGCGCCATGGACCTGTGGCATGCAGCGCATGCTGTACATATCCTGCACCCGGGAATCTCCCAGCCGGTGGCTTTCGCGGATGGTACTCCCTTCCATGAGATTGTACAGGTTTGCAGCTGAGGCCTGCTGTCCCGCGTGCTTCTTCAAGGCATGGACCTCTTTCCGGAAGGGACCTGGCGATCCCATCAGCCCGTCCACCGAAAGGGCGCCGATGACGTCAGCCGCTCTCACAAGATTGTGTAGCTTGACCGCGGACACGATACCCAGTGCGGTGGAATACTGGGTGCCGTTAAGCAATGCCAGCCCCTCCTTGGCCTGCAACACGAGCGGCTCCAGGCCCAGGGCACCCAAGACCTCCCGGGCCGGTGCTATCGCACCCGCCCTGACCATCTCACCCTCCCCCATCAGGGCCAGGGCCACATGGGCAAACGGGGCGAGGTCTCCGCTGGCGCCCACCGAGCCCTGGGATGGAACCACAGGCAGGGCATCTCCGTTCAGGAATAACACCAGCAGGTCAACCAGCTCGGGACGGACGCCACTATACCCCTGGCACAGGGCGATCACTTTCAATAGCAGCGCAAGTCGCACGATCTCTGTGTCTGAGGGCGGCCCAACACCTACAGCATGGGAGCGGACCAGGTTCCGCTGCAAGGTCGCCGTATCCTCAGCTGCAATACGCACGGTGCTGAGCTTGCCGAACCCGGTGTTAACACCATAAATGGTGACATCATTCCTGGATAAGAGTTCCTGGAGCACGCGGTGGGAGCGCTCGAGCCTGCTGCGGGCCTTGCCGCTGAGCACCACGGGGGGATTGTGGTTCAAGTAATCCCTGAAGTCATCCAGGGTGTACTCCCTTGGTTCAACAACAAATTCGCTCAAGGTCCTGTGTCCACTCGCGCGCGTTGGCGGGCGTCTAAACCCTTGCTTCCCTAAATATTTGCTTGCCTACCAGCGGGACGATACTGTCGGCATGGCTGAACGGAATCGCCTCCACGGGGAGGGCATCCAGGAACTGCTGGCCGTATTGCCGCCGGTAGACTCTGGAATCGGTCACGATGAAGACCCCCTCATCCGTGGACGAACGAATCAAGCGGCCAAAGCCTTGTCTGAATCGCGTAATAGCCTCAGGAACCTGAAAATCCTGGAACGGATTGCGCCCTTGCTCCTGGAGGCTTTCGATGCGCGCCTCCACCACCGGATCGGTGGGATTGGCAAAGGGCAGTCGGGCGATAATAAGCATCTCCAGGAGTTCACCGGGCAGGTCGACCCCTTCCCAAAAGCTGGTGGTGCCCAGCAAGATGGCCCGGCGGTGCTCCCGGAAGGCGTCCAGCAGACTGCGTCGACTGCTGCCACCGAATTGAGCAATAAGCCGTCGTTCCGTTCGAAAGAGCCGTGCGTAAAGAGCCGTGTGGACCGCCTGCAGCTGGGCATAGGAGGTAAACAGCACCAGCAACCGGCGCTCAATTTGGTCAGTGAGGGTATCGATCAGGTCGGCCAGACGTTGGGGGTAAAGCGGATCGGTGACATCGACACTTGTATCCCAGGCCAGCACGGCGCACTGCTCAGCGTAGTAGAACGGTGAGGGGAACTCTCGTTCTACCACCGGCCAGGCCTCGAACAGCTCGTCCAGGCCCACCTGCCTCCGGTAATAATCGAACGTGGAACCCACCTGCAGCGTGGCCGAACAGAGCACCGTTCCGGGACGTTGTTCAAATAGCTGCTCGCGTAGAAACGCCCCCACCGTCAGCGGTGCGGACTGAAACGCGACCTTGGCCTGCCCCTTCACCACCCGCACCTCGCGCCACAGCACATGATCTCCGGTGGGTGCCTCCAGCGCGATACGCTGGAAGGCGTTGCCCAGCGCAGCGGCATCCGCCAGGTCCAGCTCCAACTCACTGAGGAGCGTCTCCGCGACGGTAATGTCCGTCGTGCTGATAAGTGTGTGTATTTCCTTCAAGGACTGGGTAAAGGCCGTCAGCGCCTCACCCGTGGCGAGCACCTCGGGGTCCAATCCCCGGAACTCGGTCCGGGGGTCGATATACCTGGTCTGCTGTGTGGCGAACTTCCAATCGGGCGAGGCCTCAATCTTGTGTTGCTCGAGATAGGCCTGCAGCAGCTGTGGAGTGATCTTCTGCAGGGTCCTGGCCGCCTGGCGAACCTCCTCGTACCAGCTCCTGTCCTCATCAATGGCCTGGAGCGCCTCTTGCAGCTGCTTGCGGTAGATCTGCCGAAACCTGCCGGCCAGATAGTTTTCCGTGAGACGGCTCACCACTTCCTCCCCAAAAGTCATCGTAAGCTGATCGGTGGTGACACGGGGAAGGTTATGGGCCTCATCCAGGACCAAGGCGAATTCATCGGGCAGCACCCCCACGTCACCGGCCGCGTCGGCGATGAGCAGCGCATGGTTCACGATCACGAGGCTGGCGGAATCGGCGGCACGACGGATGGGACCCAGAAAACAGCCGTGGTGCCGGCGGCAGATATTACCCAGGCAGAAGCCCCGCTCGCTGCGCAGCATGGCCCACAGGCGGCCACTGGCCGGCACCAAAAAGCCGGGACATTCGTCTATGTCACCTGTTTTCGTAAACTGTTCCCAAATGAGAATGGGCAGAATGCGTTCACAGTCGCCAGGCCCCAAGAGCCGCCTGGCATTGGCCAGAACGAACTCGAGCCGGGTTCGGCAAAGGTAGTTGCGGCGCCCTTTCAACATGACTGCTTTGAGCGGCGCCTCCAGCGTAGCTGCCAGCCGGGGTATCTCCTTATAGAACAGCTGGTCCTGGAGGTGCTTTGTTTGGCACGATATCACCACCGGTACGTTGTGCACGTAGGTATGGTTTACCGCCGCGAGCAGGTAGGCCAGGGATTTACCCAGTCCGGTTCCCGCCTCCGTCAGCGCAATGTGCCCGTCCTCGAAGGCTCCCGCCACCGCTTGGGCGAACTCTGCCTGGACTGCGCGATATTCGAACCGCTCCCACTGAGACGCAAGGAGCCCCTCCGGACCGAAAAATCCATCGGGACTTGCTGGACCGTAATCATCGCCGCGCCCCTCCTGCTCAAATACGGACTGGAGCACGGGGTGGTCCAGCGCGGACTCCGTGAGGCCCTTAACCTGGCCCCGGGAAGACATCACCTGCACCAGGCGGGAGTAGAGCATCCTGTTGGGGTTGGTCACATGCTCCTGCACCCCCAGCAGCGCCTGGATGACCGGCAGTGGATAGGCCGCAGCTTCATGAATCAGACGCAGAAAGATTTGGCCCGTGTGGAGGGCATCATGATACGCGCGGTGGGCGTCCCGATGTGAGATGCCATAGTACTCACAAAGGGCGCCCAGACTGAATCCGGAGTGAAAATAGAGCAGGGTTCGCGCCAGGGGCAGTGTGTCGTAAAGGACATTGCCAATTTCGTCCGGCTGGCCCAGGGAACGGTAGATGGAGCGCAGGAATGCCAGGTCGAACCGGATGTTGTGGGCTACCAGGGGTCGCTGGCCCACAAAGTCCAGGAATTCCTGACCTACTTCCGCGATGGTTGGCTCCCCCGCCACCATGTCGTCGGTGATGTTGGTGAGATCCACAACCAGTCGCGGAATCGGCTCCAGCGGATTGACCAATTGTTGAAACGTGTCCGCGTGCTCTCCCCCGCTGAACCTGACGGCCCCCAGCTCAATGATGGCATTGGTTTCGGAGTCGAGGCCGGTGGTTTCAAAATCTATGACGACAAAGTCGTCTAGTTCCAGTTGCTCCAGGAGCTGGGAGGTGGTCATCGTCGGGAGCTGGGACTCACGCAGCGAGCCCCATCAGCTGCGTTCATCTGAGTCCCGTGATAGGAGTGAATTGAGGCAGGCAACCGTCTCCGAAATATTAACCGCCAAGCAAGGCCAAGCAAGATTGAAACCGGGAAGCTAGTATCCTGCCCAACGGTCTCATAGCGAAAATCAGCACCGGCCCGCTGTGGGCTACCCTACCATGAATTATGGGTGATAGCTTTGAAAAGTGGGGTGCAGCAGGCCCAGGTGTCGACGATAGTAATATCTGGACAGATAGAACAGCAGAATGGTCGGCACGTAGAGCCAGGGATAGCGGGAGCCTACTAGAATGCCAATGATAAGCAACCCATAGCGGCTGCTATAGACGATATCTCTATTCCGCCGCAGTACCAGGGCAACGACAAAGAACGGCAGCGTCAAAATGGCGCTGGTGGAGATGACTGGGTCACTGAATTTCATCCCCAGCGCAGCGGCGAGAACCGTGGCAGTGGCGGCGAATGCGGACACGCCGGCCACCAGATTGCGACTGGGCAGGGCTGCGGCTCTGTCTTCGGCGGGGCCGTGAGTGATGGCAATATGGGCTCCAAACGCGGCGAGCATAAGGGCGTAGGGTGCCGCCACGGGCAGGTTCCCGGTAAGTGGAGCGCCGCTCGCTGCCCACCCGATGTAGAACAGCGCCATGCCCGCCAAAGTGTGTAGTGCCGTCTCCAGCGCCAGGTTGCTTTTCCACAGGGCAACCCGCGCTGCGTAGAGCTCTCCCCAAAACAGGTACAGGGCGCCTCCACCGGCAACCGCCAACCACCCTGCGGGCAGCATGAGCACCAGGCCGAGAACCAGGACGATCCTGCCCAAACGCCGGGCAGTGTCAGCCGTCCCGGACCGAGCGGCGGGCGGTGATGGATAACCCTTCAGCGCCAGTTCCCCGCCTTCACCTGGCTTCGCGTTGGCAAAAGAGGCGGCCGTAATCAGCGTTACGCCCGTGAAGAGCAGCAGGCCGGTCCAACTCCAATCGGCGCGCCAGAAAAAGTACCGCTGAAATGTTGCTCTTCCGGCCGCCAGACCCGCCACGGAGATAATCAGCGCGGGTATGAACAGTGTGGGGCGGAACAGGAAGAGAGCGTTCAGCACGGGGTCGAATTTTTCCTGCCCACGTACAGCAACAGCCTTAAGTCTTGTGAGTGCGCCAGGGGCGTTGCCCCGTTCCGAACCGGCCATGCGAAAGTCTCAGGTGTTAGGCGTCTGCCGCTGCGGTTTTAGGGTGCTCAAAAACATCCTTGCCCAGCTCTTCCTCCGGCATCACGGGATACTGACCCGAGAAACAGGCGGTGCAATAGTTTTCGGCGGGGAGATCCATGCTCTCCAGCATGCCTTCCAGCGAGAGGTAGGCCAGACTATCCACCTCCAGGTAGCCCTCGATTTCCTTCTGGCTGCGCTGGTTGGCGATGAGTTCCTTCTCGGTGGGAAAATCCAACCCAAAATGGCACGGGTGCCGGATCGGCGGCGAGGAAATCCGTACGTGCACCTTTGCGACGCCCGCCTCGCGCAGGAGGCGCACCAGATTGCGCATGGTGGTGCCACGGACAATGCTATCATCAACGATGACCACCTCCCGGTCTTTCAGCACGCCCTTCACCGGGTTGAACTTGAGTTTGACGGTGAGGTCACGCAAGTGCTGTTCGGGCCGGATAAAGCTGCGCCCAACATAGTGGTTCCTGATGAGGCCGATCTCGTATTTGATGCCGCTGGCGCGGGAGAACCCCAAAGTGGCGGTGTTGCTGGAATCGGGCACTGATATCACGATGTCGGCGGTGGGCGCGGGATTTTCATCAGCCAGGATCTTGCCCAGCCTGCGTCTCATCTTGTCCACATTGGCGCCGAAAATACGGGAATCGGGGCGGGAGAAATAGATGTACTCAAAGCTACAGTGTTTGGGAACCTGCTTGGGCAGGGTGTGGATGGTCTGATAGCCAGCGCCGTTGATGAGCACGATTTCGCCCGGCTCTACATCGCCAAAACCCTCTGCGCCAATCAGGTCCAGCGCGCAGGTTTCCGAGGCAACCACCCAGGTCTCGCCCAGTCGGCCCACGGTAAAGGGGCGCCAGCCGTACGGGTCACGGGCGGCGATGAGGCCATCGGGAGTCAGAATGAGCAGGGAGTAGGCGCCCTCCACTTGGGTCAGCGCCACCGCCAGCCGGTCCACCATCCGCTCCCCCGTCGCCTTGGCCATCAGGTGGATGATGACTTCCGTGTCGGTGGTGGTCTGGAAGATGGCCCCTTCCTTCTGGAGCCGCTGCCGGGTCGCTTTGATATTGACCAGATTGCCGTTGTGGGCCACCGAAACCGGCTGCTCCTGCACGTTAAACAGCAGGGGCCCAATGTTCTTGGCATCCAGGCTGCCGGTGGTGGAGTAGCGTGTATGGCCGATGGCCATCATTCCCGGCAGGGAAT
>JADFSS010000003.1 GCA_022560655.1 Candidatus Neomarinimicrobiota bacterium | reverse complement strand
GGTGGAGAGAATCCACGAAACCAGCCCGATGAGGGGTACGGTTAATACAAGCCAGATCACCAACGCCGTCGTGGTGTAGGCATGTCCGGTGCCCCCGGCGATGTAGAACGGGAGGCCGATGTTCATGCCCACCAGCAGTACGCCCATAAGTGCAAAGGCTGTGCGACGGACGAGCAGATAATCACCCAGGGCTTCTGTTCCCATTACCCGTGCGATAAGGCCGTACAGCACCAGCACACCTAGGGCGACGGCCACTCCGCTGACCAGAGTCGTGAGCAGATCGCTCCCCAAACGCCCGCGCCCGAATAGTTGACTAGACATCACTCGCCATCAGGTGCCTTCAGGGACATAGCCTTTTCTATGATTGCCTTGAAGTCGTGTCGCCATCGTATTGCACTTCATCAACTGCCTTAGACGCTTAGGGTGACAATTGGAGGGGCACGACGTCAAACGTGCTCATCCCCAATCCGCGTCTGGGATTCAACGTTTACCGTAGCTAGCAGACCAGCCAGAAAGAACCAAAGCATGCGGTTGTCGTTGAGATCGCCACTGACCAGCGTGGCCAGAAACATGGTTAGGGCCCCCACCAACCACATGGATTCCTCCCGCTTCATGCGCAGACGCGATTTGCGGTAGACATGTTTTGCGATGAGCAGAAAATGGAAACCAAATACACTAAGGCCTAGAAGGCCATGCTCGGTAAGTATCTCCAATGGCAGGTTGTGAGGATACTCCACATCCCGCCATGTGAAGGCCGCGATATAGCCTGCCGTTCCAACCCCCACTAATAGATGCTGAATATTCTGGGTCCAGAGTGTCAGAGCCTTTTCCCAGAGATAAATCCGTTGGACCACCGTGTTCAGTAATACTAGGCCCTGTCGGGTCTGGGCGATTTCGCCCCCCTGGAGGTAAAACTGGAACCGGGACGTCAGGGCTTCGGGCGAAAACACCATCACCAGCATGACCAAGGTCGTGATCAGCAGCCCCCAATATAGCGTGCGGCGCCGGGTCGTTCGGCTTGCCAAAGAACCCATCAGGGCAGTTGCCAGAATGAAACTGAGCACCGGGCCGCGCGAGCCGGTGAATAAGGCGGCGACAAGAAATAATCCGAGGGGCAAGGCCCAGTAGCGCAATTTGCCGCCGCCGGATATCATGACGATAGCCGTCATGCTGGCGCAAATGGAAAAGACCCTCCCCGCCGCGATGGGGTTAGCTGCCAGGATTGTTAGGCGCTCTATCCCTTGAACCCCCCCTGCCGAGCCGGACAATCCCACCAACCGGCTGCCGATCGCAAGCATGCCTAACGCGCCTACACCCAGAAAAATATGGAGCATCATCCGGCTATCACTGCGGGTGCGGATGAGTGCCAGCGGCCCCAGGAAGAGGAGCGGCGCAACCAGGGCGAATCTGAAGCCTTTTTCCAATGCCCAATCGAGCCGCGGTGCATACGCCGCAGACAATAACATCCAAAATACCCAGGCGATAAACGCCATCACGATGAACCGAACCGAGTAAAACTGCCGCCGCACTATGGGGTCCGCGAACCGGATGGCCAGTACCAGAATCATCATCAGACTCAGCAGTAGCGTGAGGTCAACCGCCGCAAATATGGGGAATTGAACCAGTAGCGCGCCCTTGACCAGACCAACATTCGCCAGCAAGATCAGCAGGATCGGGCTGTAATAAAACAGCAGCAGGACCCCGGCGGCTCCGCCTGCCATTATAAGGGGCATCAGCGGGTGGATGGCGGTTGAGATGATAGCTCCACCCTGCAAGCCGACGAAGACGGCCTGTCGTCTAATGCTGCGCGAGAGCCGGATCATTTAGGAATCACTGTGCTGATATCGCACAGAAGTGGCCGCCAGCCACTGAGATCTTATCAAGACCCATGTAACCGAGAGTATTAGGGCGAACAGTCCCGAGGCCTCCACAATGAGTGCTCTGTGGGGTTTGAACTTTTTTTGAGGCACACGAGGATAGTCCAGCACGTGCAGCGTCGGCTCATCGCGGGCTTCCTTCAACCTCGCCTGCTCATATTGCGGGTATAAGAATTCCAGGAGGGCGCTAAAAATCTCTATGTCGCGCTTATGCCGCGCATACTCCATTACAATGTCAGGCAACTCACGAATATTTGGGAGCAGATTATCGTTGGAGTCCCCGGATATGAAATCATTTATCTCGGAGCTAATTTCGTCCCGATGATGGCGAAGCAATTTGACATTGGGGTGCTTGGCATCCAAGCTGGCAAGGGCCACATTGTATTCGATTTCAGCCCCGGCCAGCGCGAGCTCCATTGCCACCAGCTGCTCCACCATAGCTGACAGTTGCACGGGCAGATCAAAGGTGCCGTGTTTCGCTGTAAAATCCCGTGCTGCCCGTTCGGCCTCAGCCAATTCTGTTTGCACCGCTTCCATGCGGGTCTTAATGAAGCGGCGATTACGTTCACCGGTTTGGGTCCCGAAACGGATGGTCGTTCTTTCCAGCTCACCTAGCATACCCACAGCTATTGCTTGAGCCTGAAGGGAGTCGCGGTCAAGGATACCAAACACAAGTGCGGCTTCCTCCGTGACTTCGATGTCCATATAAGTGCCAAACTTCTTGAGAGCATCCTCCATCGTTTTGACGTTGTACGTCGCCATAAGACCAAATTTTTGAATTATCAGTTCTCTGAGACGGCGACTCTTCAGAATGCTTATGTAGTTGTTAATCTCGTCACTTGCGCTTCCAAATCCGAGCGCCGCCAGGGGATTGGACATCCCCGAACCCCCAAAGACCATTTCGCCACCCCCAGCTGAGGAGGGTAGAATAGTGGCAGAGGATCGATAATAATTGGGTAATAGGAGGGAAAATGCAGCCGCCAATAAGGAGACGACCACAAAATTAATCAGGATAAACTTGCGGTGTTGCCAGAGCTCACGGAAACTCGTGAATGGAATGGGTCTGGCTCCTGCCACGTTGTTTGTATCCCGGGCGGAACTCATCGCGTCGAGGTGGCCGCCAGGTAAGCCAGGTAGATGTTCAGAAATGTCAGGCCCGCCTGCACCATCCCCAGCTGCCCGAGAAAGACGCTGTTGAAGGACCGGGCTACGTAAATGGTGTCGCCAGCGCGGACTTCTTCGTCACCGCCGCGCACCGTTTCTCCCGTCTCGCGGGTGATCTCAATGGCGCGGGGCGAGCCGTCGCGGCTGACACCGCCGGCGTAAACGACGTAGTCGGCCGCCTTCATCCCCGGTTGATAGGCGAAGCGCCCCGGCCTGCGTACCTCTCCCACGACGGCAACATCCGCGATAGGATTGATAAACAGCACGTCGCCCGGTTGCAGCAGGACCGATTCAAACCGTGCCGCCGCAACGTACTCCTGCTCCCGCGTTTCACCGTCCTGCTGATGCTGAAGGATGACCCCTGTCAGATCGGCGTTTTTCCCGTGCGCGATCCGGCGCATGAAGGATGCGAGCGTCTCCTGCGGCCGAATCGCGTGGTACATAAGGCCCGACGCCAATCCCTGAACCAAAACCAGGTCGGAGTTCACATCGCCGTATGGGATAACGATGCGGTCTCCCCCCCGCAGAAGCGGATTTTGGGCCAGCTCGCCCTCATCATAGTAGCGGGTGAGATCCAAGGTGCTGGTCGCTTCAGAGTCACGAGAAAGCTCAATCCGGTGGAGGGCGGCTTGGGGGCGGACACCTCCGGCCAAATTCATCAGGTCTGTCAGATGGGATAGGGGCGTGACAACATGGAACCCAGGCCGCTTGACCGCGCCGGAGATACTCACGCGAATTTCACGGATGCCGTACAGGGCGCAGGTAGCCTGATAGTTAGGGAAAATTGTCTGGACAAATGCCAAGACCTGCTCACTCACCGCCTCGGCCGACAAATCCTTGACGGGAATGGTGCCGACCCGGGGTAAAACCAAGGCCCCCGTGGGGGTTATGGTGGCCAGCTCGATATATGGCTCGGGGCTCAGGATAGAGATGATGAATCGGTCACCCGGCCCCACAATATAATCGGCGGGTTCGATGGGATGCTCCAGTGCCGTTCCCCGCACCTGTGCCTGGTAGGGTGGCACAATCTTGTCAGGTCGAGCAATTCTGTCCTGACCGGATAGACTGAGAGAACGAACCTGGCCGGTCGCGAATCCCGTAAGGACCAGCAAGCCGAGCAGCAGTCGGTTCATCCCGGTATCCATTTACACGACTCCGAAATTCACTTTGTGCAAACCCCGCCGTATGATCATACCGAAAGCGTCCATGGAGAAAATGACCGGCGCATCGTGAGTAACCAACTTTTTTCTAGAGTCAAAAAAAACCGAATGCCAAAACATTCGGTTCCCAACAACCTCGTGAAAGGGCATTTTTTGATCCGTTCCAATAAATGAATTAAAAGATCAAATACCCTTAGCGAAGTTGCCTATGTACCTCCTCGGTATTACTGTTGAATTCGCAGGAAGTTATGCGCCCGTGTCCCCGCTTGTCAACAACAACGACCCTAAATCAATCCTGCAACACGACGGAGAATCCATTCCAGACCCAGAAGAATAACCGGCACCACCCACAGGTAGCTGAATTGCCATATACTGTAGTGAACTGCCCGGGTCGTTGCCTTGGCGGAAAAGTCCAGCTGGGAGAGCGTGCCCTCCAGCGCCTGCAAGTGGACATAGTGCCCACCTGTGGCCTGGGCCAGCCGCTCAAGGGCGTACCGATTCTGAATCAGCGTTTCGAGCTCAACCCGACCGGCCTGAACATGAAAAGTAGAACGGACCGTGGCGCTCCCTCTGCCCTCCGGCTGGTCAGCTAGAAGGCGATAGGTACCCGACTCTGCAGGCCAGAAATCCCCCTTGTATTCCCCGTCTTCAAAATCATAATTCAACGCTACCGTAGCGGCACCACCGGGTCCGTCAATTTCCAGCGTCAAGAACGGTTGCGGCGTCTTAATTCCCGCCCGGTCCCGCACAATCCCCCTGAGCAGGACCTTTTCACCTAGATGATATTGTCGGCGATCAGGCTGGACCACATACTGGGAAAATCCCTCCGGCTCCAATGACCACTCCACGATCGCCTTCCAGATGCCCTCCAGGTAACCGCCCATGCTGGCGTGGCTAAGTTTCAAGTGGGTTGCAGACAGGTTTGGCACCAGCAGCAGCCCCAACTTCGTGGATCCCACCTGCCCGTAACTGATGACCCGGTTGCCATCATCATCCTCCAGAATGGCTGTCAGAGATCGATTGCCTTGGTCCAGGAGCAAGTGCACCAGGGGAACGGGGGGTAATTTGGTGCCAGGCCGCTCCGGATTGAGCCGCCGTGCCCCACTTCCTACCCGTTGAGCGGCAGGCCGTAACTGGTGCGAGACTCCCAGACTATCCATAGCGGACCTGATGCGCACGCCCAGGGACCGCATAAGCCGCACAAACTGGCGATTTGCATTGTCAGGCCCCACTACAACCAGTATGGGGGTCCGCTCCCGCTGGAGTTTAGCCAGCAGGCGCTCCACATGTCCTTCCGGCAGCCGGGAGGTAGGATAGTTATCAAGCACAACAAGGTGCTGCCGAGACGACCAGAACCGGGCATCATCGCCGCGCCAGCGGCCCCGCAAATAGGTCAGGCGATCAACCCTGGCATGCATGGTTTCCTCCAACCAGCTTCCTAAAAGCGCGCTATTGGGTGAGAGAGCACCCGTCAGCAGGGTAATCTGACGTTGGCCGGGAAGTACATCGATCTGGAAATCGCGCCGGTTATTGTCAATGTTTGATTCCTCCGGGAGAACCATGAGCTCAACGCGGAAGCGGGGGCCATCCAGTCGTCCCACCACAGGCGCCTCAAAATCCTTGACAAAGTCTCGGGATCCTATCCTGATTGGCTCGGAGTAGATCAGCTGATCTTCCTGGAATATGAGCAGCCGGCTTCGCCGCCCGTTGGTATTGCTTGCCCTGACTGTAACGACAATGGAGCCCGGCTGCTGATCCAGCAATGACAATGGATAGCGCAGGTCCGCGATACTTAGGTCAAGTCCCGTTGTCGTGTCCCCCACGCCCACCGTAAATATGGGAAAGCCTGGGGCACCGGCAACCGCACTGGGATCCCTGCCTGATGTGGCAACTCCATCTGAAAAAAGGAATCCCGCAGCCAAGTCACTTTTTTGCCAAACTTCCGCCAGCGGATTGAAGCTGGTGAGACGTTCATCCGGGTTGTAGGTGAATCGCAGGTTTTCGCGAGGGGTCACACTTTCTCCGAAGGTCATGATGACCGGCTCATAACCGTTCTTGTTGGCCCAGTCAACCACCGTTGTAACCTGTGAGAATACTGTAGCGGCGGAAGCTGAGGGATGATGGCTCATACTGAGCGAATTGTCCAGGAAGACGCCGATACGCGGCGGCCTCAGAATATTGTGGGTCCACACGATTTGAGGATCGAAAAGCAGGAGTAGCATTACCGCGAGGAGCAGGCCCCGCAGGGTGAGGATGATGCCTCGGTAGATCTGGGACAACGAGCTCATCCAGAATCGGTAAGCGAACAGGAGGGCCACGGCGACGAGCATACCCACCACTGCCGGTCCCCAGTGGAGGGCCAATTGAAGATCGATACTAGGCAATGCGGGCCAGACTGAGACTCGGAGCAACCTCAAGGTCGAGGGGTGAGGACTCGCCGGCGCCAAGCCGCATGTAACCGGCCATGGCAATCATTGCGGCGTTGTCGGTACAGTACTCCAGCGGTGGATACGACACGGCCAGCTCCTCGTCCATGGACCAGGCGTCGAGTCGCTCCCGCAGGCGTGTATTCGCCGACACCCCTCCGGCAATGCAAATGCGACTGAGACCGGTTGTCTGGCAGGCGCGCCGAAGTCGGTCCAGGATGCTATCCACGATGGCCTCCTGGTACGAGGCTGCCAGATCGGCCAATTGCTGGCGCACTTCCGGCATCCCGGAACGCTTCAGGTGGTAATACAGCGCAGTTTTCAGGCCGCTGAAGGAGAAATCGCATCCCTGAGACCCATGCATAGGCCGGGGGAATTTCACCGCAGATGGGTTCCCCCCATGTGCGGCGGCCTGGAGGGCGGGGCCGCCTGGGTAGTCCAGCCCCAACAGGCGGGCCCCTTTGTCAAAGGCTTCACCAGCGGCGTCGTCCAGGCTGCGGCCGAGCAACTCATAACTACTCACGCCGTTGACCTTCCAGATCTGGGTGTGCCCGCCACTGACCAGCAGGCAGAGATAGGGATAGCTGGCGCTGTCCGGTGTCTGTTCCAAAAAATTGGCCCACAGGTGCCCCTCCATGTGGTCGATGCCCACAAAGGGCAGGCCCAGGCCTGACGCCAGGCCTTTGGCAAAATTGAGTCCCACTACCAGGGCACCCACCAGCCCCGGTCCGTAGGTGGCGGCGACGCCAGTAAGTTCGCTAAGGTTTACACCCGCAACAGTAAGAGCCTGGGCGACCGTAGTGATAATATGACGTTCATGAAGGCGGGAGGCCAGCTCCGGCACGACCCCGCCGTATGCAGCGTGAGCCTGCTGCGAGGCAACAATATTGGACCGCACTGCCCCGTCGGCCACCACCGCAGCGCAGGTCTCATCGCAACTGCTTTCGATGCCCAATACCACCACGGTACTTAACGTGAGGTGATGATCTCCAACTGACCGGGCACCAAATCGCGGTACTCCAGTAAATGACCACCCAGCCTGACTTGCGGTTCCACCAGAGCATCGGTGGGCGACCATTGGGTCCGGTAGTTGATGAAGACCTCAACAAGCTCCTTATCCAGGTCGGCCAGGTAGTCCACGCCGCCGGTCACCGTCAACGCCACCGTTGACGGGCCAACGGTTACATTCAGCTGCCCAGGGATATTCAGGATTTTCACCGGCACCTCTTCGAGGCGCCGCTCGCCTATCATCTGGATATTCATTTTCAGTGTCGCCACCACAGGCGACACCTCCAGGACCTGTGCGGGATCAGGGTGGAGGAGCCCGACTGTAATTCGCAGCGGTTCGGCGACATTGCGGTAGGTCCTCCGCATGGTGCGCACCAGAGCCACCTTGTCCACAGCCTGAATGACCCCCATCACCGTCACCTGAGGTGGGACAACCTCTGTCGCACCCACTTGCGTATAGCCGGCGGCCAAATCAAGGGTCACCTGGGGGATTATCCGCACCAGTTTCTCTTTATAATCACCTAGAACGATCTCAATGCTGTCTGGGCTAACCACCTCCACGAAGGTGAGATTTTCCATGAGGCCAGGAATTGGAATGGAAATGCGCTGGGGGCTCCCCTGCAAATATTCGTCTAGATAAAAGACGTGCCGCTGTTGGACACGCTCAAGATCGAGTACCAGTTTGGCATTGTGAAAGGGAAGCAATATAAACAGCTTAGCCAGTGAGCGGCCCGTGCCATGAAAGCGCAGTGTGGCTTTTCGGGGCGTTTCCTGGCCCAGCGCCTTGCCCTCGCGAATATTTCTGATCTCGATAGGGAGCTCCACATCCGCGTCGAACAGGCTGTTGCTGATGGAAAAAAACCAGACGATGACAGCCAATCCCACCGCCCCGGCTTTATAAACCAGATCGGTATACACCGGCTGTCGATCAGAAGACGTACGCGGCATGGCGGTGTCTCATACGATTTGGGGAAATGGGGGTGGCATGAACCCCACTGCGGCAGGTAAGGCAGGCGGGCTGTTTCGGGTTGTCAATCCCCGCCAGCTGCTTTTTTTGCGGGCTTGTCCTGCTTAGTCTTCGCCGAGGATGGTTGGTCACTTTTGGTCGCTGCCTTGCTCTTTTTAGGCTTACTGGTTGCAGCCTTGGTCGTTCCCTTGGTTTTGGCCACCGCCTTGGTGGCCTTGGCTGTGGCCTTGGGGACTGCCGCGACTTTCTTTTTTGCGGCTTTGGCCGAAGTTTTGGGTTTTGCTCCGCCCTCGACGACTGAGACCTCCTCGTCATCGAGATCATCCCGGTCACTGGTAGCTTCGACATTGCTGCTCGCCGCCTGCTTCTTCTTGGGTGCAGCTTTCTTTTTGGGCGCTACCTCCTCCAGCTGAACATCTTCCGCTTGGGCTGCTCCATCAACACCGGATTCTGCCGCTTCAGTGGCGACGGTAATCGGCCGGGCTTCCGGGGCCGGCTCATCGGCAGCAGCTTCCACCGGGGGCGTCGCTTCCCCGGGAGCCACCTGTGACGCCAGGTCGTCGGTAATGAGAATGACTTTCTTATCATCGGCGCTCAGCTCCTGGACCGTCCCCTTGACTGTATCGCCAGGCTGTATCTTTTGGGTAGCATACTGATGGTCCTCCTGCGAGAGTTCCTTCAGAGATATGATGCCTTCCATGCCCATTTCGAGCTTTACGATGATCCCCTTTTCCAGAACCCTGATGACCTCGCCGGAAACCTGTTTTCCGGACGTGAAGTGCGCCTGGATTCCCTCCCAGGGATCATCTGTCACTTGCTTCAGCCCAAGAGCAATGCGGCGATTCTCACGGGATACGTCAAGGACCCGGACCTGGATGATATCGTTCTTGTTCAGGATCTCTCTGGGGTGGCGGACGTTGACGGTCCATGACAGATCGGTAATATGGATGAGGCCATCAACACCTTCTTCAAGTTCAACAAATGCACCGAATTGGGTCAGATTACGTACCGTTCCCTGAAGGATGCTGCCCACCTGATACTTTTCCTCGATCTGATCCCAGGGGTCGGGCTGTAGCTGCTTGACACCCAGCGAGATTTTTCGATCGGTAATGTCAACATTCAAGATCCGGGCCTCAATGATTTGACCAAGCGTAAACATTTCCGAGGGATGGCGGATATGCTTGGTCCAGGACATTTCGGAGACGTGCACCAGACCCTCTACCCCTTTTTCGATTTCCACGAAGACGCCGTAATTTGTCATGGAAACGACCTTGCCCTCAACAGTCGACTCAACGGGATATTTGAGCTCCACGCTGTCCCAGGGGTGCGGCTGAAGCTGCTTCAGGCCCAGGGAAACGCGCTGCCTTTCGGTATCGAAATCGATGACCTTGACGGTGATGGCTTCATCCAATTCCACAACATCGGAGGGGTGATTGACCCGTCCCCAGCTCAAATCGGTAATGTGGAGTAGGCCGTCAAGGCCTCCCAAATCAACAAACACGCCAAAATCGGTGATATTTTTCACCCGGCCTTCGAGAACTTTCCCCACGTGGAGCTCCGCTATGAGGCTTGCGCGACGTTCCTGGAGGTCAGCCTCCAGCAATTCCTTCCGGGACAGAACAATATTCTTGCGGGCCTCATTCAGTTTGACGATCTTGAACTCGAATTCCTGTCCAATGTATTCATCGAAATCCTGTACGGGCCGGATGTCAATCTGGGACCCTGGAAGAAATGCAGGCACACCGCCCAGGTCAACCACCATGCCCCCTTTGATGCGCCGCATGATCCGACCGGTGATGGTTTCACCGCTTTTGGTCTTCTCCCGTACCTCGGTCCACTGCTGCATGAAAACCGCTTTTTCTTTGGACAGCACCGTCTGGCCGTTGACGTCCTCCATTCTCACCAGATAGACTGTAATCTCATCACCGATCTGCGGTATTTCGTCGGGCCCAAATTCTTCCCTGGGAACGATGCCCTCCGACTTAAAACCGATATCGACCAGCACTTCCCTATCATTTGCGCCGATGACCCGACCCTGGACAACCTTGTCCTCCCTGATTTCGCCCACCGAGGACTGCACAATTTTTTCGAGCGCGGGATCCCTGCGCACCTCTTCAGACTGCTCCATGGACGCAAGCTGCTCCGGCGTCACCGTGGTGATGGCATCAAGCAGCGCAGCGGATAGATAGTCGGTCTCCTCCTGCTCTTTAACGACCGCGTCTGCCTCGTCCGCAACATCCACCTCAGCACTTGATGGGGCGGATTCGGAATCCTCCTGCACATCGTTTGCCGGTTTCGGAATCTCTTCTGGTTCAGTCATGCTGAGCTTCATCCTTGTAGTTATTTTGTGCCTTGCCGCTGCGCTGGGCATTTTCAACATGGGCGGCAATGGCCTCGACTTGAGCCTCGATGGTCATGCGGCTGGTGTCGATTACCATCGCATCTGGGGCCCGGCGCAGCGGGGACAGCTCCCGCGTGGAATCCTGCCTGTCTCTGGCCTGCAGTTCCTCAACGACGGTTTCCTGCGAGGGTTGCAGACCCTGGGCACGGAGTTCGCCCAAGCGACGCCGGGCCCGTATCTCCAGACTGGCCTGCAGATAAAACTTGAACTGGGCGTCCGGAAATACGATTGTGCCGATGTCGCGGCCCTCACAGACTACACTGTGATGCTCGCCGATGCCCCGTTGCAGGCTTACCAGTCGCCGACGCACTGGCGCGAGGGAGCTGTAGGCGCTCACCCGCTGCGACACCTCCGGCGTTTGAATCGCCCTGGTCACGTCCCTGCCATTCAGGAACGCTTGCGACCCTGCTTCAGTGGACCGAAGCTGAATATCAAGATCGTCCAGCAGGGCCATCAACTCGGGCGTTTCCGCCGGGGCAACATCCTGCTCCTGGCAAGCCAGAGTCACCGCGCGGTACATGGCCCCCGTATTCAGGTGCATGATGCCTAATCTGAGGGCCACCAACCTGGCCGTCGTCGATTTTCCCGCTGCGGCGGGGCCATCGATGGCAACCACATAAGTCACCGACCCGACCTCGTCAAAAAGCAGGGTAGTTTAACCCCTGCAGTCAGAAATATCCATGTGTTTCTAAGAGGTTTGGAGGCCATGCTGGAAGTTGGACATGCGGTAAAGGCGATCGATTTCGGCCCGGTGCAGGCGGCGGTATTTGCCGGGGGCCAGGCTATCACTGGATAGTCCCGCAAAACTGCTGCGGTGCAGCCGCACCAGGGGCAAATCGTAGTGCCTGAAGATGCGCTTGATTTCCCGCTTCCTGCCTTCGGTCAGGATGATTCCGTAAACCGTGTGCCTGCCGTTGCGGCCCGCCGAGCGCACCACGGCACGTACTTTCAGCCCACCATCAATCTTCGTGCCCACCTTCAGGTCACCCAAGGCCTGTCGGCTCAGCTGACCCTTGACTTCGGCCAGGTAGTGCTTTTCCACGCCATAGCGCGGATGCGTCAGGCGATTAGATAGCTCGCCGTCGTTGGTGATCAGCAACGCCCCGGTGGTGTCGCGGTCCAGGCGTCCCACGGGATACAGCCGCCGCGAGTCGCGAATAAGATCCACCACCGTCTGCCGGCCCCTGGAATCGGACACAGCGCTGAGCACTCCGGCCGGCTTATGCAACAGATAGACGACCCTCTCGGTCTCGGCTTCCACCGGCTTGCCGTCCACCTCCACCAGCTCATCCGGGGCCACATCAATCCCCAGGGCGGAGACGGTCTTTCCATTAACCCGCACTCTGCCAGCGGCGATGAGCTGGTCGGCCTTGCGGCGCGACGCTACCCCAGCTTGAGCCAGAACCCTATTGAGCCGCATCGCTGGTCAATACCGGCGTCACTTCAGCGCCCATGATCGAATCCACTTCCTTCAGCTTGGGCAAATCACTGAGGCGGTTCAGCCCGAAAGACTTAAGGAATTCCTGGGTCGTCCCGTAAAGCAAAGGCCGTCCCACGCCCTCATCCCGCCCTTTGATCGTCACCAACGATTTTTCCATGAGTGTCCGCAGCACGGCGCCAGTATTGACCCCCCGTACCTGATCGATGTCGTGCTTGGTGGCAGGCTGGCGGTAGGCTACGACGGCCAGGGTTTCCAGAGCGGCGCGCGACAGAGCGAGGGACCCGGCCTTGCGGGCTAGCCGCCGCAGGTAGGGCTCAAATTCTTCCCGAGTCACCAACTGGTAGCCCCCAGCTATGGGCACGATGTCCACTGGGCGCCGCTGCTCGACAAACCGTTCCCGCAGGCTGGCCATAACGTCGGCGAGCCGCAGATCGTTGCGTTCGAGACTTTGATTGAATTTTGCCTGTGTCAAAGGCTCCGCCGTAGCGGTGAGTAAGGCCTCAGCGATTTGCAGGATTTGCTCCTTCAACCTGGCATCCTCAGTTTTCCGGCACGGCTACAAGGACAATTTCGCCAAATGAGGTGGCCTGTAGGGCGGTCGCGGCTCCACGTCGTATCAGCTCCAGGACCGCCAGAAACAAAACAACCACCTCCTGCACGCCACTGGCTGTAGAAAATATCTGTTGCAGGACCACCTGCCGGGCCGAGGCAAGGGCCCGTCGGATGGTACGGATACTGTCATCCAATTGAATCGGCTCGGTTTGGAGCTCCAAGACCGTTTGAGCCGGTAGCTGCCCAAGCACTTCTCTGACGACGACCATGAGCTGGAACAGGTTCACGCCCTGGAGGTAGTTGCCGAGCTCGGTGCCGTTGGCTTCCCGGCTGAGGTCGCGCCCAACGGGGTAGAGCACGCTACGACGCGCCGCCAGCTTGCCAAGTGATATCGACGCCGCCTTGAACCGACGGTATTCGATGAGCTGGTGGACGAGCTCCTGGCGGGGGTCTGCCATGAGCTCATCATCCACTGGCTCCGGACGCGGCAGCAGCATGCGGGCCTTGATGCGCATGAGCGTAGCAGCTAACAGGATAAATTCACCGGCCACGGCAAGATTCAAGGCCTCCATCAAATCCAGGTATTCCAGATACTCCCGGGTAATGTGTGCGATAGGAATATCGTAGATATCGATCTTGTCGCGCTGGATAAAATAGAGCAGCAGGTCCAGGGGGCCTTCAAAGTTGTCCAGGTGAACCTGGTAGGCCACTAGCCCAGCCCCATGGCCCCGCGGACAGCCGACATGGTCTGCCTGGCCTCTCGCCGTGCCCGAGTTTCGCCGTCAGCCAAAACATCCGTCACTTCGTCGGGATGTTGATCATAATAGTGTCTGCGCTCGCGGAAGGGGGCTAACTGCTGGCCAATGGCCTCTCCGCACATCAGCTTGCAGTCCACGCACCCCAGCGAGCCACTTTCGCAACCGGTCCGAATCTCATCCAGCTGGCCGGGATTAAAGTGCGAATGATGGGTGAACACCAGGCAGATGTCGGGCCTGCCGGGATCGTTCTTGCGGACCTTGAGGGGATCGGTCACGGCCTTGCGGAGCTTCGCCTGAATGATGTCCGGTTCGTCGGACAGGAGGATGGCATTCCCCAGCGATTTGCTCATTTTCGAGCGGCCGTCCAGCCCCGGCAGGCGGGCCAGCTTAGCAAGCAATACCTCCGGCTCGGGGAACACGTGGGCGTAGATGCGATTGAACTTGCGGGCCAGTTCCCGGGCGATTTCCACGTGTGGAGCCTGATCCTGGCCCACGGGCACCAGCTCCCCCTTGTAGAGCAGAATATCAGCCGCCTGAAGCACTGGATACCCTAGGTGGCCGAAGACCACGTTAGCCACCTTCAATTCCCTCACCTGCTCCTTAAGGGTGGGATTGCGCTCGAGCCGGGCCGCGGTGATGAGCATGCCCAAGATAAGGTAGAGCTCGGAGTGTTCCTTGATCTGGCTCTGGCGAAAAATGGGACTCCGCTGGGGATCAATGCCCATCGCCAGCCAGTCTTTGACCATCTCCAATGTATCGGCGGCGATATTGGCCGTCTCAAGTTGGGTGGTGAGCGCATGGTAGTCGGCCACCAGGTAAAAGTTTTCGTACGTTTCCTGCAAGGCGACCCAGTTTTCCAGGGCACCCACATAGTGGCCCAGGTGAAGTTTCCCGGTGGGACGCATGCCGCTGAGAACACGCCGGGCAGTCACGCGGCGGATTCCATGAACAGATAGGGACGCCAGGCGGCCTGGTGCCGCCGTACAAATTTCTGAAAGTAAGTGATGCGGGACGGCTTGAAGGGCTTGCGCATCAGGGGCATGGAGGCCTCGGCAGGGTTGCGATTGCCCTTGCGCACGTTGCAGGAATGGCAGGCAGCCACCAAATTGCCCCAGGTATCCTTCCCGCCGCGCTGCTTAGGATAAATGTGGTCCAGGGTGAGCGGCACTGAAGATTGCCCACAGTACTGGCAGCGGTGGTTGTCCCGCTTCAGCACGTTCTTCCGGGTCAGGACAATCTCCTTATCGTGCACCCGAATGTAGCGACTGAGGCGCACCACGCTGGGCAGCGGCATGCGGAAACTTGGCGAGCGGATAGTCTCATCGTAATGCACCACCTCCTCGGCCTTGCCCAAGAACATGAGGATTACCGCCCGCTTCGCGCTGGTGACCATCACGGGTTCGTAGCTCTGATTGAGCACCAGCACATACCGATTCAGGATCCCGCGTCGCCTACCTGGCAGGGTGGTGCCCATCACGATCCCTCCGGCCCAGATTCTTCCGGCCAGGGATTGACGCTGTCGTGAGCATTGCCTGGATGACTATCGTAACTTATTCGGTCAACAACCATGATTTTGCTCTACCCCGTAGCAGCAGCCTCGGGCCTGCTTGAGCGGAGCCAAAAATTATCTTTCCCGTCGGAGCTGTCCAAGCCTTTTCCCGTCGGAGGACAATGAAGCTTGTTTATCTCTACGCTCCAGACTAAAATCTGTTTCCCATGAAGCTGACCAGCATTCGTGACTTCAAGGAGAACGCCACTGTTCAAGGATTTTTTCTCTGCCTTGAGAAGCGGCTCAAGACCACCAAGGCAGGTGACTATTACCTCGACCTGCTGATCCAGGATGCCAGCGGCCGGGCACCGGCGAAAATCTGGGATCAGGTGGACCACTTTCGCAACGGTTTTGAGGCTGGCGACGCCATCGCGGCCAAGGGCATCGTGGAAATCTACAGCGGCGTGGTACAGCTCAACTGCAGCCATGTCGCCAGGGCCACCAAGGAGCGCTACGGGAAATACGGCTACAACGAGGACCTGCTGGTCCCCACGATCAAGGAGGACCGTCGCGAGCTGTGGACCCGGCTGATGGCCCTTATGACCGGTATCAAAAACAAACACTTGAAGGGGCTGCTGCGCCACATTTTCAAGGCCCATAAGTCCGCAGTATTCACTCTGCCGGCGTCGGTCAGTCACCACCATCCCGAGCGGGGGGGATTCCTGAAACATCTAGTGTCCACTGGCGAGCTGGCCGTCAAGATTGCCGGGCACTATCCGGATCTGGACGGAGAACTGCTCCTAGCCGGCATGCTGCTCCATGACATCGGTAAGGTGCGGGGCATCGCTGACCGTTTAGAAGCCGGCTACACGGACGAAGGCCAACTCATTGGACATGTTGTGCTTGGCCGGGATATTCTGCTGGAGGCGGTGCACCAGCTTGGTGGCTTCCCGCCGGAACTGTCGCTCCGTCTCGAACATATCATCATCGGCCACCAGGGCTCACCCTCCAGCGGCTCCCCCCGGCCACCAAAATTCCCGGAAGCGCTACTGGTCCACTACATCGATCAACTGGATGGTATGCTGGACATGATGCAGCGCGAGATTGAGGGCGACCTCAGCGAGGCCCCATTCACCGACACGCGCAACCCCTTCCGCACGGCCCTCTGGAAAAACTACCGCCCGTGAGGACGACCACCATGGCGCTGGTGGCCATGTTTGTGGCTCTCATGGTGAGCTCGGGCTGGGCGCTTGCCCTGATCCCCAATGTGGAGTTTGTTACTGCGCTGGCCTTCACCGCTGGAGCTACGCTAGGATCGCTGCTGGGGGCGGTCACCGGCGCAACCGGCATGTTCCTGTTCTCCGCGACCAATCCGGTTGGATCGGGACTGGCATTTCCGGTGCTGCTGGTGGCCCAGGTGGCTGGTCTCGCCGTGGTGGGGCTGTCAGGGGGCTTGTTTGCCCGTTCCGACAGCAACTCCCTAACGAAACCGACTCAGCGCGTACTCATCGCTGCTACGGGCTTGGCGGGCACGCTGATTTATGACGGCCTGACCTCCATCAGCTTTCCACTGTTCGCAGGGGCTGCTGCCCCCGAAATCGTTGCGCTACTCATCTCCGGCCTGGTCTTCACCATCCTGCATCAGGCCTCCAATACGCTCATATTCTACTTGCTGGTGCCGCGCTTTATCCAGGTAAGCCGGGCACGTCAGGATCAGCAGATTGGCGCAGCTGTCGGCGGGGCCTAGTCGGGGCAGGGCGAACACCCGGAGCGGGGACCATCGATCCCTGGCCGGCAGATTTCATGAACCGAATCCCCGAGCCTGATGCCGCGGCAACTTAGCGCCCTGCTGGCCGTTGCAGCCGCCGTCGGAAACCTGGGTGCCGCACAGGCTGACAGTGCTCAAGCCGCCGATACACTGCGTCCGCCACCCGTCGCCTGGACCAGCCGATTGGTCCCGCTGCTGCAGGACACCCCCAATCCTTACCGCCTCCATCTGCCGTGGGACGAGTGGGCCCACTCCGATCTCGTGGCGACCGCAGCCAACCCGTTTGTCCCGGCTGATCTCCGGATCGGGGCCGCCTTTCTGGACGGCAGCCTGGGCCAGCCGATCTTTTCGGCGCTGAATCCCTCTGCCGTGGTAGAGCAGGGCATGGAACGTCGGCGGCACATAAAGTCAAACGGGGCTGCACCCGGCTGGCGACCCTGGCAGCGGCTGCCGGCCTATGGGGTAGCGCCCATGCAGGACCGGACGCGCGCCAATCAGACCTATTTTTTCTGGGATCAGGGCGACTTCCTGTATCGTGATGTGCAGGTGGGCGGAGCGATTCGGTTAAACAGTGAGCAGAGCCTGGTCACGGCGGTGCAGAGCCGCAGCCACCCCGGCCAGTACAGCTTGGCTGGCCCCAGTCTGGGCCTTATTGAAAATAGTGTGCTCCGCAACTACCTGCTGGACTACCAGCGGCAACTGTCGCCGGACATGGCGTTTAACTATACACTCCTGCGCCAGGACGAGGAAGTGGGGCTGCCCTGGCTGGATGAAGGGACGCTAGCTGCGGACCGGCGACACAACAACACCTGGGCCCACGGCTTTGGGCTGGACGGCAGCATCAAGACATGGGATATTTATGCCAACACGGCCGTCATGACGAGCGATCTGCGGACAGCTACGGATTCGATTGGCGTGGCACGAAACCGCCTGGCCCGCCGGAGCCTGAGCCTATGGGCCGCAGGCCTGATAGGACTTCAACTGGCTCCCCATTGGCGTGCGGAGGGTTCGTGGCATATCAAGCAGCGACACATCACGGACCGGGCGTTGGGATTCCAGTCGCTGAGTTACAGCCACGCAAGATTAGGAATTACACGGACGTGGAAGCTGCTCGGCCTGTATGGTGGCACGGCCATCATCGATGGAAAAGTGGCGCCGGAGGGCAGGGTGACCTTCGGCTCGGCCGGGCGGCGACTGGCCCTGGAAACTGAGGCTACCAGTTTTCTGGACTATCCCCACGTGGGGCGGCGACTTACCCTGGATGATACGCCCTGGCAGCCGGGACCAGTAGCCCTGCGGCGCACCACGCTGTCCGGGTGGGCATCCCGCCCCCGTGTACAAGTGTCCGCACGGCTAGCGCAGCTCTCTGCGCGCGATGCTGCGGGCGACGTGCGGAGTGCCGTTACCGGTGGCCTGGCATTGGATTGGGCCCTGTGGCCGGATATTTTTCGGCTGCAGGGATCCTTCACCGGCGTGATTTCTCCAGATGCGATGCTGTTCCCGACCCGGATCAACGCAAAATCGGCTATCACGCTGATACTGCCCCTGCCCCGCTCCCGGGCGCGACCCTTTGTTACCGCCACCGCAGTGCTGGTTTCCAGCGACCTCGCCTGGTGGCCCGACCCGCTCTATGCCGACCGCACCCCGATTCCCCCGTTTCTGAATGCGGAGGGAAACACGACCGTCACGGCGATGTGGGTCAATGTGGAGGCGGGCCTCAAAGTTGCCAACTTTGAACTGCGGGCGCGCATACACAACCCGTTCGGCGTCATCCTCAAAAACTCGCCCCTCTATCTGCCGCAACCGGAACTGGTGCCACAGATAATCCGGCGCTTCAATCAGTTCAGCCTCTCATGGCGGTTCCTGCCGGAGAAGGCGGAGGGCGGTTAGACAAGAAAAGCCGGCCGCGCAACGCTGGCCTATTTTAGTTCACGTGAATTTGCCAGAATTAACTTGCTCAACCCCTGTAGGGGCCCCTAACTTTAACTAGGAATTATTACTATTTATTATGCGCCAGAGTCATCAGAGAGCCGCGATACTCGACCTGATCCGGGGCACCGCTGCCCATCCCACGGCGGAGTGGGTTTTCCAGCGGGTGAGAGGGGACATTCCCAATATCAGTCTGGGGACCGTCTACCGCAACCTTAACCAGTTGGCCGATGCCGGCATGATCCGGCGGCTCTACACTGACCGCCATACACGCTATGACGGTATAATGGACCGCCACGACCATTTCCGCTGCGACCGTTGCCAGCGCATTTATGATGTGCACATTCCGGTAGACGGTGTGGTCCAGTCAGCGAAGCGAGATTACCAGTTCGATGTGACAGCCTATTCCCTGGAGCTCACCGGTGTATGCCTGCAATGCCGGGCAACAACTAAGGAGGACTAATCCATGTCTATAGAAATTGGTGCTGTAGCGCCCGGTTTTTCGGGCAAAAATGTGGATGACAAGGTGGTATCCCTCAGCGACTTCCGCGGCCGGAAGAATGTCTTTGTGGTATTCTATTTTGCCGATTTTTCCCCGGTGTGTTCAACACAGCTGACAAACTACCACAAAGAGCTGGACGGTTTTGCCAGCCGCGACACACAGGTCATCGCCATTAGCCGGGACAGTGGTTGGAGCCATAAGGCCTTCTGCGATTCCTTGGGTGGGATCGATTATCCCGTCCTGAGCGATCTGGACCTGAAAATTGCCGGCGACTACGGCATCAGTCTTAGCAGCGGCGCTAACAATCGCGCCGAATTTCTTGTTGACAAGGAGGGGATTATCCGCTGGATGAATGTGGAGGAAACTCCTGGCAACGACACGCCCACGATGGACGACATTTTCAAGGCTATTGACAATATTTAACTCTTCGTAACCAACGATTCGAATCAACCGTTTAAGACGATCAAGGAGTCAACATGGCACTAAAAGGAACCAAGACCGAGGAGAACCTGAAATCGGCTTTTGCCGGAGAATCCATGGCCAACCGGCGGTATCTATTCTTTGCACGCCAGGCAGACATTGAAGGATTGCCCGACGCCGCGGGCGTGTTTAAGAACACCGCCGACGGCGAAACGGGGCACGCCTTCGGACATCTGGACTTTCTTAAGGAAATAGGCGACCCCGCCACGGGTCTTCCCATTGGCGATACCGCTGAAAACCTGAAAGCCGCCGTAGCCGGCGAAACCTATGAGTACACCGAGATGTACCCCGGGTTCGCCAAGACGGCTCGCGAAGAAGGTTTTGGAGAGGTGGCCGAGTGGTTTGAGACCCTCGCCCGGGCTGAAAAGTCCCATGCCGGGAAGTTTCAGGCGACCCTCACCGCACTCTAGTCCAACCAAGGAAGCTGTGGCCACGGTATAACAAAGTTGTGCCGTGGCTGCCACCCCTGGGGGACGGCATACCTAACCTGCCGCGACTGCCGACCATGTTCAATCAATCCGATACTACGCACACCCATTACGATATCAGGCGAACCGGTTACTGGGATGCCACGTCGTTGGATCGGGAGCTTGATCGGGTCTACGATATCTGTGCGGGATGCCGCCTGTGCTGGAACTTGTGTCCCTCATTTCCGGCGCTGTTTGGTGCGCTTGACGCGCAATCCGATGCGCTCGGAGAAGGGGGCCAACTGGGTGCGGATGTGACCGCCCTGACGGAGTCAGAACGGTGGCGGGTGGTTGATCTTTGCTACCAGTGCAAGCTGTGCGAGGCCCGTTGCCCCTACACGCCCGACCAGGGCCACGAATTTCTGTTGGACTTCCCCCGCCTCATGCTCAGGGCTCAGGCGCAGCGTACCCGGTCCCGGGGCAAGCAGCGCAGCGATGTCTTTCTGGGCAATCCCGATGCCACCGGCAGGGTGGGCACCGCTCTGGCTCCTCTGTCAAATCTCGCCAACCGCGTGGGCCCGTTCCGGTTCCTGCTGGACAAGCTGGTGGGGATCAGTCGGCACCGGGTGCTGCCCACCTTCCACCGCCGGACCTTCGCCAAGTGGTACAGGAAGCATGCCAAGAATGTGCGCCCCAATCCCGAGCCTGCCGGCAGGGTGGTGGTCTTTGCCACCTGCTACACCAATGCCAACGATCCGGGCGTTGGCCGGGCAGCTGTTGAGGTGCTGGAACACAACGACGTGGAGGTGCAGGTAGCGTCCCAGCGCTGCTGCGGAGCACCGCATCTGTCGCCCGGCGACTTCGACGCCTTCCGCGCACAGGCACTCCCCAATGTGGAGGAGCTGGCTGGGTGGGTGGATCGCGGCTACCAGATCGTTGTGACCGGTCCTCCCACCTGTTCGCTGACCCTCCGTCAGGATTACAGCTATCTCAGCGACGGCGACCCCCGGATGTCAGAGATGATCGCGAAGGTGGCGGGCCATACGCTGGACATTTCCCAGTATCTCATGCAACTGCACAAGGAGGGGAAACTCAAGACCGACTTTGCCAATGAGCTAGGCGAGATCAATTACCATTTGTCATGCCATTTGAAGGCGCAAAAGGCTGGCTTCAAAAGCCGGGACTTATTGCGGCTGGTGCCCGGTACCAAGGTCGTCATGGTGGAGAAATGCTCCGGCATGGATGGGGGCTGGGGCATGAAATCGGAGAATTTCACCGAGTCCATGAAAGTGGCTGCCAAGCTCGTGTCGGCGCTGAACCAGCACCCTGCGCCCACCACCTGCTCCGACTGCACTCTCGCCGGCATGCAGGTTCGACAGGCGACTGGCGGTGCGATCGCGCCCCGGCATCCCATTACGATGATCCACCACGCCTACGGACTGGACGCCCGGGCATGAGAGCGCGCTCATTTGAGGCGTTTTGATGGATAAGGTGACCCTGGCTGATCTGCTCAACATTGCCGAATATGAGCAGGTTCGGACTGAATCTCGTCGGGACATCATGGAGCACAAAGCCCACCGCCGGGTGTCGCTGGGCCCTGAGATATCGCTGACCTTTGAGGACCGCCGCACGGTGATCTACCAAATCCAAGAGATGATGCGGGCCGAGCGCATGGTGGACGACGCGGCCATCCAGGAGGAGATCGACGTCTACAATAGCCTGCTTCCCGACGAGGGTGAACTCAGCGCCACCCTCTTTATCGAGATTACCGATGCCGCCCTCATCAAGGAACGGCTGCAGCAATTCCTGGGCTTGACCGACGGCGACAGCCTCTGGCTGCAGGTAGGCGACGAGCGCACCTATGCCCGGTTCGAGGAGGGACGCAGTGCGGAGGACCAGATCAGCTCAGTGCACTACCTGCGCTTCCCGCTCTCGCCGGCGGCTCGAGAGGGCCTGCATGACCCCGCTCCCAACGTGAAACTTTGCATCGACCACCGGGACTACCGCTTCGAGACCGTACTGGCTGAGGAGGTCCGAGCGGCGCTGGCCGGCGACCTGAAGCCGGCGTGATCCACCCACCGAACACATTTTCACCCCGGGGGTTAATCTTTGCAACCTCGCTCCGAGATGATTAGCTTTTGCGCGAGGAATTCACTGCCACTCTTCAACCATCGTGAGGAAATGTAATGGAACTCATGCCGTCCCTTGACGCGCTATTCCGCTGGATTCACATTCTCGCCGGGATCATGTGGATTGGGCTACTCTACTGGTTCAATTTTGTCAATATTCCCTTCGCGGCGACCCAAGACAATGAAACGAAGCAGAAAATCACCCCTGAACTGTTCCCGCGCGCTCTATTCTGGTTCCGCTGGGGGGCCGCCTGGACCTGGGTCACCGGTGTGCTGCTCCTGCTCATTGTCTTTTACCACGGCGGGGCGCTATTTGGAGACGCAGAAACGGAATGGGGTCTGGCAGCCTATGTGATGATCGCCGTCGTATTTTTGAGCGCGTTTGCGTACGACCTGCTCTACCGAACGGTCTTGAAAAAAAACGATATCGTTGCCACCATCACCAGCCTGGTCCTTATTTCGCTGGTGATCTTCCTCTTTGAGCGCTGGGCACAGTTCGGCTACCGGGGATACGTTATCCACACCGGCACCATGTTCGGCACCATTATGGCCTACAATGTGTGGTTCCGCATCTGGCCCGCGCAGCAGAAGATCATCCCGGCGGTGAAAAACGGCGAAGCCCCTGACGGCGCTCTGATGGCAATGGCAGGCATGCGCTCCAAGCACAACACCTATTTGTCAGTCCCGCTGGTCTGGGCCATGATCAATTTCCACACCACATCAGTTGGCGCCGGCAGCCGCTATATTCTGTTTGCCGTGATAATCGTCGGCTGGCTGGTGGTGGCCCAGCTCTACAAAAAGTCCGCCAAGGTTCCCGGCTTCTAGTCCCCGTCCCAGTTATCGCATTCATATAGCCCCGGCCGATCATGGCTGGGGCTATTTGTTGCCGGCACGACAGACGTCTAATAGAGGCCTTAGGGTTAACTTGTCAAGGTCATGAAGATCTATTTCTCGGGCAGCATGAGCGGTGGGCGTGATCAGGCCCATCTGTATCCGCCGATCATCGCATATCTTAAGCAGTACGGCGAGGTGCTCACTGAGTTTGTGGCCGATCTTGCCTTGACCACGCTCGGTGAGCAGTCCCGGACCCCCGAGGCCATTTACCATCGGGACTTGAAACTTGTTGCCCAGTGCGATGTGTTGGTGGCGGAAGCTACGGTGCCATCGTTCGGCGTCGGGGTGGAGGTGGCCGAAGCCGGCAGACTGGACAAGCCGGTTTTGGCCCTTGTGCAGCCCAGGAAGGGGCACCGGCTCTCGGCCATGATCGCGGGCGACCCCAACGTGACGGTGGCCGAGTATCACTCCCTGGAGGAGGCACAGGAGGCCATGGACGGTTACTTCCGCACGTTAGCGTCCGGCGCCGGGAGGCCGTAAGTTTCATAAACCAGAGCCAGTTGGCCTGTTTTCACGATGCAGATCGGCCCCCTACATGTCGACAACCCCATCTTCCTGGCCCCCATGGCCGGCGTTACCGATCACCCCTTCCGGGTGCTCTGCCGCCGCTACGGGGTGGGGCTGGTTTACACCGAGTTCGTCAGCGCCAATGGTATCATCCGAGAGAACCTGAAGACCCTTGACCTGGTGAAATTCACCCCGGACGAACGCCCCATAGGCGTGCAGCTCTTCGGGGAGACGCCGGAGATCATTGCCCGGTCGGCAGCCTATTTGGCCGAGAAGGTCAAGCCCGACCTCATCGACCTCAACTTTGGCTGCCCAGTCCCCAAGGTGACCAAAAAGGGGGCCGGCTCGTCCATGCTGCGGGATTTGGGCCTCATGCACGCCGTGGTGGAGGCCACAGTCGCGGCGGTGCCCCACCTGCCGGTGACGGTGAAGATGCGTGCCGGCTGGGACAGTAGCTGTATCGTGGCCACGGAAGCGGCGGCCATCATCGAGCAGGCGGGTGGGGTTGCCATCACTCTGCATCCACGCACCAGCAAGCAGCTGTTCAGCGGCCACGCAGACTGGTCCCTCATCAAAGCCGTGAAGGAGCAGGTAAGTATCCCGGTCATCGGCAATGGCGATATCCAGACGGCCGATGATGCCCTACGAATGCTCACGGAAACCGGCTGCGACGGCGTCATGGTGGCCAGGGGCGCTCTCGGCAAGCCGTGGATTTTTCGTGACATAAGCGCCCTGCTGTCGGGACGGCCCGTAACGCCACCCGATTTGACGGAAGTTGCCCAAGTCTGCCGCGATCACTTCGATTTGCTGCTCGCCGACAAATCTGAACAGCTGGCCGTGAATCTGACCAAGAAGCACTTCAGCTGGTACCTGCGGGGCTTCGCAGGTGCGGCTACCTGGCGCAAGCAGCTTATGGCTTGTGACTCCACCGGGCAAATCGAAGCCTTGTTGGAAGAGCTGAACGGATTTGTCTGTGGGACTAGTCTCACAAGTGCTGCCGGGACTGGACAGTCCGAGCTCGCCGCGGCGTGAGACTCCCATGCCTGCACCGCCACATCGGCGAACACTGCTGAGCCGCTACGCCCCAGAGGATGCCGCCGGGTCATGAGACGTACCTTGCTCTACTCAGGACTGGTGGCATGGTTCCTCATATTCATATATCTGGCGAGTCAGGTCTATCTGATGGCCACACTGGCCGGGCAGGCACACCCATTGGCGGGCTGGGCCGTGGGCGTGAGCCTGGGCGCCCTGTTAATCACGACCGCCGCCGCTGCAATCCTTTTCCTGCTGGCAGCCGTTGGCCCAGCTGGCTCACTGCTGGCAGGCAGCAGACGGCACCGGCGCTACGTGGCTCGCTTAGCCGAACGGCACCGCCGCTTTCCCTTGGCGGAGATGACGGGTCTAGCCGCCGATGGCCCCGCCCTGGTAAGGAGCATCTATGAACGACTGGAGGCCAGGACAGCAACCCTGACTACCGAATCGGCGGAATCCATCTTTTTCCATACTGCCATATCCCAGTCTGGGCGCATGGATGTTGTGGTGGGATTGGGGGAACAGTTCAGAATCGTCCGCAAGCTCGCACGGCTTTACTACCCCCATGCTGGCATACGAATCCTCTCGCGTACCTATCTGGCCGTGGCCGGCGCGGTCCTGCGACCCGGAAGCCGTGAAGAAATCAATCCCGGCGCCCAGATAGGACCGGCCATTATCGGTGCATCCGTCGTGGGCGCTATTCCAGGGGCAAATCTGGTGTCCATCATCATTGCAGACGCCGTCATACAGGGGTCGGCCAACGCCTTGACGGTTCTTCGGGCAGGATTAGTGACCCGGCTCTATTTTGAGGCACTGCTCGCAGGAAAGCCCACCGAACCCAACACGCTACTGCAGAATGCCAACCGCGAATCCTTAGCGCTGTTGAGCGGCCTGGTAACCCGCGCTTCCGGGGTGCTATCGCGCGCTATCTGGGACGCTGCCAAGGACAGCCTGCGACGGATACCAGCGGCCACTTACGACAGTATCAAATCGCTTGTGTCGCGATCCGTCCAGGGCCTGGGCCGCAAGAAGAAGGAGCAGCCCACGGCTGCGGAAAAACCCACCGGGAGACGACTGCCCGCCGATGATTAGTTCCTTGCAGCGGATGGCGTCGTGGCCGCCGTTGTGATTCTAGTAAGCCTATCGTAAATTTTATAACCTAGACTCAGGAGGCGATTTGGACATACTAAATGCGATGGCTCCAAGTGGTGGGCAAGGTGGCGGCCTGGCCAACTTCTTGCCCTTTATTCTCATGTTCGCCGTCATTTATTTTTTGCTTATTCGGCCCCAGATGCGGCGACAAAAACAGCAGCGCACGATGCTGGGTGAGCTTCAGAAGGGTGATCAGGTGCTCACTCGTGGCGGCCTCTACGGGAAAATTGAGGCCTTCAAGGGCAAGGATGACAGCCGTATCCTGTTAGATATCGGCAAAGGGAATAAGGTGACAGTCGCGCGGGCCTACATTGTGGGTCCGGCCAGCGACACGGCCGAGACGCCGGCGTCGAACTGATGGCCGTTATGCCCATCGTAAAATATGGCGAGCCCATCCTGCGCCGCAAATCCAAGCCCGTTACCGAACTCCAATCCGTAATCGATCTGCTGGAGGACATGTTTGAGACCATGTATGAGGATGCTGGCATGGGTCTGGCCGCCAACCAGGTCGGTGAAAATCTCAATTTCGCCGTGATCGATATCAGCCATGCGGAGGAAAATGAGTTTCCCCGCGTTTTCGTCAATCCCGAAATTCTCAGCTCCAGCGGCAGCGATGAAATGGAAGAGGGCTGCCTCAGTATTCCCGAGATACGTGCTACCATTCCAAGGGCGGAACAGGTTCTGGTACGATATCAGGACGAGAACGGCAGCGCTCGTGAGGAGGAGCTGGATGGGCTGTTGGCACGGGTCATCCAGCACGAGATGGATCATCTCAGGGGCGTATTTTACATCGACCACCTGACCCCGGCCAAACGTGCTATCCTCGACAAACGACTGTCGGAAATCGCCGAAACAGGAGCGCCGTCAACTGGCATCATCCTATAGGCACTAGCGGGATTTCCATGCGCGTCGTCTTTATGGGAACACCCGAGTTTGCCAGGCCTTCCCTCCAGCACTTGCACGATTCTTCCCATGAGGTAGTGGCCGTCGTTACCGGCCACGACAAACCCGTGGGCCGCGGCGGCCGGTCGCGAGGCCGTATCCTATTCCAGCCCGCCATCGAGCAGCTAGCCGTCGATCTGGGATATCCTGTGCTTCAGCCTGAGCGGCTGAAAGACGAGGCCTTCCAGTCCCAACTTGCAGACCTCTCCATCGATCTGCTCGTCGTAGTCGCGTTCCGCATTCTACCCCGCAGCGTGCTTGCCGTGCCGGTGCGAGGCGCCGTGAACCTGCACCCATCTTTGTTGCCCCGCTACCGTGGGGCGGCACCCATCCAGCACTGCCTGCTGGCCGGTGATACCGTTACCGGAGTCAGCACCACCATGATGACCATGGACATCGACGCGGGCGGCATCCTGCTACAGCGCCAGCACCCCATCCGTAGCGACGATGATTTTGGAACCCTTTCCCAGCAGCTGGCACAGCTCGGTGCCGAACTGCTCACCGAGACACTGGACAAAATGGAATCAGGCGAGCTAACACCGCTCCCCCAGGTCGCTGTCTCCCCTGGAGATCAACCCCGCGCTCCGAAGATTACCCCAGACGATCTGCTGATCCGATGGGAGCGACCTGCCCAGGCTATCGTCAACCAGATCCGGGCATTTTCGCCAAAGCCCGGGGCCGCCACCTTCTGGAACGGGCAACGCCTCAAACTATTTGGTGCCAAAGCCGCCGATGGTGAGGGGGAACCAGGGGTCGTACAGGGCGTAAGCCAGGGCCGCTTGGTCATCGGAACGGCCGACGGCCGACTCGAGGCGGCCGAGGTTCAGATCGAAGGACGGCGGCGTATGAGTATTGAGGCATTCCTGCGGGGTGCGGATCTGCAACCGGGGATGGCACTTGGCTAAGCAGGCTCCCGCCGCACCGTCAGTGGCCGATCCGGCGCGCCTAACGGCCTACCATGTACTTGCCCGGGCGGACGCCGGCCACCGGATCAATGACGCCCTTTACCAGGGACTCTCAGGAGCAGAGCTCTCTGATCGCGAGCGGCGATTTGTAACCGAACTGGTCATGGGCACGACGCGCATGCGTAGACGACTCGACGCTGATCTGGCCCGCTGCTACCGGGGACGCTATGGCCGCATCGAGAGCGGGGTGAAGCGGTTGTTGCGACTGGGGGCCTACCAATTGCTATTTATGGACGGCGTACCGGCTCATGCGGCGCTGAATACTACGGTGGAGCTAGCTCAAGCAGTCCGGTTGGCAAGGGCATCAGGAATCGTCAACGGGGTCCTGAGGCAGCTCACCCGACAGCCTCCGCCCGGCAAGTTGCCTGCGACGGCGTCCACCTCGGCTCTGGCGGACGCCTTCAGCCACCCGGAGTGGCTTGTGGAACGCTGGCAGGAGCGTTTGGGCCGCGAGCAGGCCATGTCCCTGATGGCCTGGAATAATCGTCCTCCTACCATCTGGCTGCGCCTGCGTGCCAACCTGCAGAAGCGGCAGCGCCTGGCCCAGCTGGCCGGTGAGAGCGGCACGACTCTGCAACCGCACCCCCTGCTGTCGAATTATGTCACCGCAACTCCTTCGCCCGCGCCGCTGCTGATCCCAGAGGTTTTGCAGGAGGGCCTGTTTATCGTTCAGGATCCCTCCTCGGGCGCCGTGGTGCAGGCTGTGGATCCCCAGCCGGGAGAGACGATTATCGACCTGTGCGCAGGGCCGGGTGGCAAGACCGCCGCCCTGGCCGACAGTGTGGGACCCCATGGGCGTATACTGGCCTATGAACGAGATAACCGGCGCATCGGCATGCTCCGTGACACCCTCAACCGTTTGGGGCTGGATAATGTAGATATTTTTCCCGGCGATGCCACTGCGCGAGAGTTGCCTCCTGCCGACAAGATCCTGGTAGATACGCCCTGTACCGGAACGGGAGTGATGTCGCGCCGCGCCGATTTGCGGTGGCGGCGCCAGCCGGAGCACCTGGCCGAACTTGCTGCCCTCCAACTGTCGCTCCTCACATATGCCGCTGGCCAGCTCAGGCCCGGGGGTATTTTGGTCTACGCAACATGCTCCCTGGAACCGGAAGAAAACTGGAACCTGGTTGAAACTTTTCAGGGGAGGCAGCCCCAATTCGGCCTGTTGCCCCTGCCGGAGGGCGTACCCCGAAGTTGGCAGGATGGGAATGGCGCGCTGTGTTCATTTCCGCCGCAGCATGAGGTGGACGGAATGTTCGCCGTCCGTCTAAAGGATATGAGCAGCGGAGACGCTGCCAGTTGAACCTCAGAGCAGTTATTCAGTACCTGGCGGCCCTATCGCTTTTGGGCATCGGAGCCGTGGTGGCGTTGGACCATATTATCATGCCACTTTATGTTCGCCACGGGCAGGTGCGCTATATGCCCAACGTGGTGGGTCTGTCCCACACCGAAGCGGCAGAGATATTGAAGAAAGCTGGCTTCCGCGCGGAGAAAACGCATGTGGCACATACTCAAGAATATCTGCCTAACCGTATTTTCGAGACCTACCCGGCGGCGTACGCGAGGGTTAAGAAAGGGCGCATCATCCAGCTGACAGTAACCGCGGCCGAAAAGATGGTGCCGGTACCCGATGTGGTGGCCAAATCGTTACGTACAGCCGAAATCGAAATTGCCCGTGCCGGGCTGATCGTTGACACCATCCTCACCGCCTACAGCGATGATTTTAAGGCGGGCAATGTTACGTGGCAGTCCCCGCGTGGCGGGAATTTGCTCCGCCGGGGTTCGGGTATGTCCCTTATGGTCAGCTCGGGGGAGCCGCCCCAGTCCTTTTATGTTCCCGGAATTGTAGGGATGGCGTATCAGGCCGGCAGGCGGGAAATTCTGGACGCGGGCCTGGAACTCGGCAGGGTGAAATATCTTTACGCTCCCAACCTGTTGCCCAACACCATCATCGATCAAAGTATTGCCGGTGGGACGGTCCTGAAGGTGAGGCGATCTATAAATCTGACGGTGAGCACCTACGAGGAGATAAACCAGTGATGTTCGGCGATTTCAGTGTTCGCAGAGCCGATCCCTTACAAGAGGTGGGTTAGGTTATCCGCATCATATCTCCCAGTCTTCTCAGCGCCGATTTTTCCCGACTTGAGGAGCAGGTCCAGCTGGTGGAAGGCATCGGTGCGACTCGCCTGCATCTGGATATCATGGATGGCCACTTTGTCCCCAATATCACCTTCGGTCCATTCATCATCCAAGCCATTCGCCGTCTAGCCAGTGCCACCCTTGACAGTCATCTCATGATAGAGAAGCCCCACCGCTACCTCGAAGAGTTTGTCGCTGCGGGATCCGCTACGGTGACCGTTCATATCGAAGCTAGCACCGATCTGCATCGCGATCTGGCCACGATTCGCAGGCTGGGGGCCTCGGCGGGCGTAGCCATTAACCCTGACACAGATTTTGACGAACTTCAGCCCTACTTGTCGGAGTTTGATCAGCTCCTCATCATGTCCGTGTATCCCGGTTTTGGGGGCCAGCAGTTCATGGAGAAAACGCTCGAGAATATGCACAAGGCTGTGGCTGCACGAAAGAGTCATGCCTTCGTGATCGCCGTTGACGGTGGCGTCAATCTAGGCACCATCGATGCTGTATTCGCAACGGGCATCGATATTGCCGTGGTAGGCTCCGGGCTCTTCGGTGCGGCTGATATCGCCGACCGGTTTCGTCGGCTACAGGGCTAAAGTGCGGCGGGCCAGCAAGGAGAACGGCCGTAGGCTGATACACCTGGGATCAAGCGTCATTCCCCTGGGATATTGGATCCTGGGTAGGGATACGATGGTGCCCGTCCTGGGTGGGATAACGGCGGCAATACTATTGCTGGAACTTGCCCGCATATATACGGAGATTGGCCGGACCCTCTATGCCCGTATCCTGGGACCGGTTACGCGCCCCGAGGAGGAGCGGCGCATCACTGGGGGCAGTTATGTGTTCGTCGGCCATCTGGCGGCGGCTGTCTTATTTCCGCCAGCCCCGGCAGTCTTGGCCATGCTGTTCATGAGCATCGGCGATCCTGTGGCCTCATTCATCGGCCAGCGTTACGGCCACACAGCGTTGGGCAACAAGACCGTGGAAGGAACTTTGGCATGTCTGGCTGTGTGTGTACTCATCGCGCTGCCAGCCAGCCTGCCTCCTCTGGTGGGCCTGGCGGGTGCGGCCGGCGCAACCTTGGCGGAGGCCTTGCCACTGAGACTGATCAATGATAATGTGGCCATGCCCGTGGCCTCTGGCGCTATTATGACCGTGCTGGTGGCGGCAGGCTTGTGAGTTTCCTCATCCCTCAGGTCCTTTGGGCGCTGCCGGCGGCGGCTATTCCCTTGATCATTCACCTCATCAGTCAGTCCAATATGCGAACGGTGGAGTTCAGCACCTTGCACTTTCTTCACCTGCTGGAACACGAATCCATACGCCGCCTGCGATGGCACCAGTGGGTGGTACTTGCGATTCGGAGCCTTCTGCTCCTGCTATTGGTGCTACTTCTGGCGCGGCCGGTCATCAAAGGCTATTTCCGGGGTTGGGTAGGTGCGGAGGCCTCCACTCTCTCCGTGGTGATCGTAGACGATTCGTTCAGTATGAGTGGGCAGCCACCCCTGATGAGTCGTGACGGAACGGTAGGGCGGTGGCGGGCAAGCCAACAGCTGCATGCCATCTACGAGATACTCAGTAACCAAAGCGGTCACGGCGACGCGCTGATCATGCGTGCCACCGATGGCCGCATCATATATGAGGGCTCCGTTGCCGATATCCCGGGAGAGGACGTGCTTGCTGACCTCTACAGACCTTCCTTCCGCCAGGACGACCTGGCAGCTATTCTGGATACGCTGAAGAGCGCTCCATTTCAGGAGTCCGCCGGGCTGTATGCCAACCGGGAACTGTACATCGTGAGCGATTTCCAGATTCATCAACAACGGGCTCTCCGAGAAATCGGGCGGGATTCCACAATCTTAAACGACTGGCACCTGTTTTTGCTGCCGGCACCGCATCAAAAGAACAACGTGGCGGTAGTTCGGGCTGAGATTGAGACGGCCATCCCACTGGTGGGCGATCTCATGGATGTCTCCGTGACCCTCCGCAACACCGGGAGCGAGCCGCGGAGCAAAGTGCCCATCCAGGTGGTGCTGAACGATGTGCGCTCCGGACAACTGGTTGTGAACCTGAGGCCCGGCGAGCAGAAATCGGTCAATTTTCAAGTAGCCCCATCTCAATGGGGTCATCAGCAGGGGTACGCCGAGCTCGTCCGGGACGAACGCCTCGGGGACAACCGCTACTACTTTCACACCTTTATCCCACCAGTGGTGAGAGTCCTGCTCGTTGAACCTCCCAATCTGGAGCCTTCTTTCACGCGACTTGCCCTCCGCTCGCTGGCGGAAAATTCGCCTCACATCCAGTTGCGTGTGGCAGCCCCTGATAATCTAAACTGGATGCCTCAGGAGGTCGAGGTACTCATCCTCAACAGCCTGGCTGCCATACCAAACCTGCTGCGACAACAGATGAGAGCGTTTTTTGAGGCTGGCGGGACCTGCATCGTGATCCCCAGCGCCGATCCGGCAGGCCCCGCGGCCTTGGCCTCCCTGGAGCAGCAATTTGGACTCCCGGCACTTGGGCTCAGCGCCCAAAAATTTGATGCCTCCCTTGTGCTGGACCGGGTTGCCCTGAAAAGTTCTATCCTGAGAGAGGTCTATCAAAGGGAGGCGCAGCTGGACGATCTGCCGGGGGTCTCGCAACTTTATCCGGTTGCTCCGCGGGGAACGGCTGAAGTCGTACTGTGGGCGGCAGGAAACAAACCCATTCTTCTGCGCTCGAATATTGCCAACGGTGCCGCTTTTCAATTCTCGATGCCCTTCCACCTGATGTGGACCGACATGCCCCTCAAGGGGAGCTTTATCCCCCTGTGGCACCGGCTGGTTTACTGGCGGGCCGCCAGTCCTATCTTGGCGGATATTCGCGTGGCCGATACACCGGTACTGGATATCAAACCCCGGCAGGCCACCCAAACCATAACCCTGACTGCGCCGGATGGTGTGAGAAGCCTGATCAATCCGGACATACGCACCCGTACGGCTACCTTGAGGGAGTTGGACCGACCAGGGATATACGTCCTATCCAGCAGGAAGAGGAAGCCAGCTGGCTTGACGACTCGTGATCAGGATGAAATCCAGTTTCGGGTAAATATCGCTGATGAGGAGCTGACCAGTGGTATCCTCGGCAACAGTGCGCTGCGCAACCTGACGGGCCCCTCTGGAGCTACTGTCCTGGCCGCGGACGCCTCGATTCAGGAGTGGATCCAGGAGGCACGCTTTGGGCGTGAGCTCTGGCGGCCACTACTTTATATCGTTTTGGCCCTGCTCATTGCAGAGATGGTTCTAGCCAACATCTATCATACGCCACGACATCCCGTCAGGACAGAAATTGTCTAAAGAGCGCGCTATTCTGGTCGGGGTCCGGTGGGGTGCTGCCAGGCACTCAATTGTGGGAGAGCACTTGCATGAACTCTGTCAGCTACTGGAGACCGCTGGCGGGGAAATGGCGGGGCAGGTGATTCAACACCGGGACCGTCCAGATGCGGCCACCTTCATTGGGAAGGGCAAAGCCCTGGCCCTCATGCAGCAGGCCAGCGAACTAGCCTGTAATCTCATTGTGTTCGATGACGACCTTTCGGCCTCTCAGCAAAAGTCGTTACAGCGCCTGGCCGGCGATGATATCAAGGTGATTGACCGCAGCGGTTTGATCATCGATATCTTTTCACGGCATGCCCGCACGTGGGAGGCAAAGACGCAGGTCGAGCTGGCCCGGCTGCAGTACCTCCTCCCACGGTTAACGCGCCAATGGACTCACCTCGAGCGCCAGATGGGCGGCATCGGCACCCGGGGTGGCCCTGGAGAGGCACAAATTGAGGTGGACCGGCGGCTGATCCGGAAACGCATCCGGAAACTCACAGAGGATCTGAAGCACATTAGTGCAGAGCGCTCGACACAAAGTGCCCGACGCCAACATGTTTTTCGTGCGGCCCTGGTCGGCTATACCAACTCCGGCAAATCCACAATCATGAATGCTCTGACCCAGGCCAACGTGCACGTGCAGGACCGCCTCTTCGCCACTCTCGACACCACCACACGGCAGTTATCCCTCGATGGGACCAGCAGGATATTGCTCAGCGACACTGTGGGCTTTATCCGCAAGCTACCCCACCATCTGGTAGCCTCCTTTCGCTCAACCCTCTCTGAAGTAACCAACGCCGATTTACTTATCAAAGTAATTGACGTTTCGGCTTCCCTGGCTGAGGAGCATCTGGAAGTAATTTCCGGTGTTCTGAAGGAACTGGCTCCGGGAGAAAAACACGAGGTGATTGTATTCAACAAGTTAGACGCCGTTACAGACCCCGCTGTACTAGGACAGCTGCAGCGGCGCTATCCGGAGGCTGTCGTGATCTCGGCGAAGCAACGGTTGCGCCTTGATCAACTGGAGCAGGCCATCATCGAGGCATACCGGCACGATTTCGAACAGTGCCAGCTACGTATTCCCACCGTTCAGGCACGACTCATCAGTGCCGTATACGAGTCCCTGACAGTGGAAGAGCGATCATTTGATAATGAAACGACACTTTTGACGGTAAGCGGGCCAAAGGCAACCATCGACGCCATCAGAGACAAGATCCGCAGCTGATTTAGGCAGCCGGCTTGGAGGGCAGCGGGGATGTTATCAGGTGGTAAAAAAAACATGCCCGCGAACTAACAGTCACTCGAGATCCCGCTCTGTATGAACGGTGGGTGCCTCTCAATTAAGGCAGGCTTCCTTCATCCCGCTCAACCGGAAAAGGCCTGCGCTGCATTAACCGAATATGGCGCCCTATGGAGTAAGATTGACGGATCTGAGTAACAGATCAGTTCACGGGCAAATCTTCAAAGAGCCAAGTTCAAATTAAGGGCTTTAGCGACCCCCAGCAAGAATTACCACTGATCCCCCGGCATATGAGATACTAGGCATTATCTTGCTCCATGGCCATGGGATAGGCGAGGTCTTCACCCTCAGAGTGGGCGATTATCGCCGCACCAATGGAGTCGCTGGTAATGTTCACCACCGTGCGGTACATGTCCAGGGGGCGATCCACCGCCAGCATAAGCCCCACCAAGGCATACGCCGCCGGGGTGGTGATATTCACGGCCTGGAGCACAATGAAGATCATGACCAGGCCCGCCGATGGTATCCCCGCCGCCCCAATGGATGCCAACAGGGCCGTTATCACCACCAGCACCTGGGCCCCAAAATCCAGATCGATCCCCAGGGCTTGAGCAATAAACAGTACCCCGGCGCACTCATACAATGCAGTACCATCCATATTGATGGTGGCACCCATGGGCAGGACGAAACTGGACACCTTATTGGATACGCCGGCGTTCTTCCGCATCGACTCTAAGGTTAGCGGCAAAGTCGCCGAGGAGGAGCTGGCGGAGAAGGCCATCGCCATGGCTGATGCCATCGCCCGGTAGTGCAGTAGAGGACTTTTCCGTGTTAACAGAAAGAACAGTGCGGGCAGTACAATCAGGAAATGGATCGTCAACCCGAGAGTAATGGTGAGCATGTATTTGCCCACAGCCTGAAACAGATCAGCTCCCATCAGCGACACAGCGCGGGCAATTAATCCAAAGACGCCAATAGGCGCGAGGCGGATAACCGCGCGGGTGAGTTTCATCATCACCTCAAAACCCGAATCGAAAAATGCCAGGAATCCGCCACGCTGCTTCTCCGGCAGCTGGGTAATGGCAAAACCGAACACGATAGCGAAGAAGATGAGACCCAAGATGTCACCCTCGGCGGCAGCTCTCACCGGATTCACGGGGATAATGCGCATGAGAATGTCTGCGATTGAACCTGGCGTATCTAAATCTTCGGGCGATATCCGCACCTCTTGAGCCACTTCCACACCGACGCCGGGCTGGATTACATTGGTGAGGGTCAATCCAACCAAGATGGCCAGAAAGCTCGAGGCCATGTAATAGCTAAAGGTTTTCGCACCGAGGCGGCCGAGGCTGCGGGAATCGCCAATGCCGGCCACGCCGGAGACGATGGATGTGAATATCAACGGCACAATGACCATTCTGAGCAGGCGCATGAAAATGTCACCCAAGGGGGTGGCCTTATCAGCTTGGTCAGGAAAAATGGTGGCAAAGAGAAATCCCAATATCATGGCAATAAAAATCTGCCAATGAAGTTTGAGTTTCATAACGCTCCCAATACGTTTTGCTCCGCTAGATAAAGTCCTCGAATCTACCGGAAAAGCGACCCATGGGCAACCCGGATCACAGTGGCGGGTCTAAATTTTTATATCGTGGCGCTCACTGAACGGCTATGGAATTCGTGCCCCAAAACTTGGTACTTTTAAGCCAGCCAAACCGGGAAGGAAGATACATGAAACCGCAGCTCATCCTGCTTCTAGCGCTCCTGCAATTTGCTTGTAATCCCTCACGGCAAACTTTCCATGCCTTGGTGGATGATTACCTCGTCTGGCACTTCCAGTCATCGCCGGTCGAGGCCACATGGATTGGCATGCACGATCATGATGGACGGTTCGGTCGGTATACCAGTGAATCCATGCAGGCAGCAGCCCAACAGGTGCGGCAGTTCCAGATCCGCCTGGGCCAGATAGACCCTGAAACATTGTCTCTGGAAGAGGAGGTGGACTACCACATTTTCCAGAATTCATTAGACCTGGTGCTATTTGGGCTGATCGATCTGCGCGAGCATACCTGGAACCCCATGCAAGTTGCCCAAGAGGTGGGTTTCGGCATCATGTTGCTGGCTTCCCAGGATTTTGCGCCCCTTGCTGAGCGGCTGGCAAACATTTTGAACCGTTTGAAGGATATCCCCCGAGTCTTGGAGGAGGCCCAGACTGCATTGGAGACTGCACCCGAGGTTCATACCCGCACCGCCATACGGCAAGTAAATGGGGCCGTAAACCTGGTCTCAGAAGAACTCTTCACCCTATTGTCACCGCTTACGACGGACCAGGAACAGGCCCTTCGTGAAGCCTCGGACACAGCGGCGGCGGCCTTGGAAGCCTTCAGTTCGTGGCTGGAATCCAATCTGCTGCCAAGAGCCGACAAAGATTTTCGGCTGGGGGCTAAGCTCTACGAGCGCAAGCTGCTGCTATCACTGGGTGAAGACATCACACCCGACGAGATTCTCCGCAGGGCCCGTTCGGAGCTGGCCATGACGCAGCATGAGATGTTCGAGTTGGCGCTGCCCCTCTACCTGCAGGAGGTGGCCGGGTTCAGTGCCACGGACCGCGCCGACACGCTGAAAGCAATCAAGTGGGCACTCGACCAAATAGCCGAAGACCATGTGGGGCGAGGTGAAGTGCTCGACAACGTCACGGGCACCATTGTGGATCTGGAAGCATTTATCAGGGAGCATGATATCATCGCACTCGATTCCCGGCATCCGCTGGAGATACGCCCGACACCAGAATTTCAGCGGGGGGTTTCCATCGCCAGCCTGGAAGCGCCGGGGCCTCTGGAAAAAGGGCTGAAAACCTTCTACAACGTGTCCCCCATCCCCGAAGACTGGGATGATGAGCGGGCGGAAAGTTTTCTCAGGGAATACAATTCCATTTCAGTGAAAATCCTCAGCATTCACGAGGCCTTGCCCGGCCACTACGTGCAACTCTACTACGCCAACCGCTACCCATCCGTTCTGAGGGCGGTATTCGGCAGCGGGGTCATGGTCGAGGGGTGGGCGCACTACTGTGAAACGATGATGATTGAGGCCGGTTACGGCGGGGGCGATCCCCGCTACCGGCTGGTTCAGAAAAAGTGGTATCTGCGCGGTATCGCCAATGCCATTCTGGACCAAGGCATCCATGCACAGGGCATGAGCCAGGAAGAGGCCATGCAGTTGATGGTGGACGAAACGTTTCAGGAGCAATCCGAAGCGGAACTGAAGTGGGTCAGGGCCCAGCTCACTTCTGCGCAGCTCTCCACATATTTTGTAGGCACTACTCTCATGTGGGCGTTGCGTAGCGATATGGAGGCTGCACTGGGGGACCACTTTGACCTGCGCAAATTCCACGAAAAGCTCCTGTCCCACGGCTCCCCACCCATTAAATACCTGCGAAAGTTGCTGCTCTGACGGAGTGCGGCCAATGGCACGCCAGATGACGTTAGCAGCACATAAATACTGCCGCTGGCCATCGTGAACCTGGCAGCAAGCCTAGCCCGTCTGGGGACTGAAACCGCCTTTGACGTCCTGGTACGGGCACGGAAGTTGGAGGCCGAAGGGCGCGAGGTGATCCACCTGGAGCTGGGCGAACCCGACTTTGATACGCCGGAGAACATTCGCGATGCAGCCAAGACCGCTCTGGACGAGGGTTACACCCACTATGGGCCGGCCGCCGGCCTGCCTCTGCTGCGGGCAGCAATTGCCGAGGAGGTGAGCCGTACTCGGGGGGTGGACGTGACCGCTGAGAACGTGGTGGTTACGCCAGGTGCCAAGCCCATTATTTTCTTCTCACTGCTGGCTTGCATTAACCCCGGTGATGAGGTCATCTATCCCAACCCGGGCTTCCCCATTTACGCATCAGTGATTGACTGGATCGGTGCAAAGGCCGTTCCGCTCCCCATGCGCGAGGAACGGGGCTTCAGCGTGGATGTGGACGAACTCGCCGACCTGATCACTCCTAAAACTCGATTCTTAATCCTGAACTCGCCGGGTAATCCCACCGGCGGAATGATTCCCCGCGATGAGCTGGCGCGCGTTGCCGAGCTGGTGGAGCGGCACGACATCTTAGTCCTGGCCGATGAGATCTACTCCCGCATTGTCTATGGTGATGAACACATATCGCTGCTGTCGTTTCCCGGGATGCAGGACCGGGTCATATTGTTGGACGGCTTTTCCAAGACTTACGCCATGACCGGCTGGAGGGCGGGCTATGGCGTGATGAATGAGGAGTTGGCCGTCTGGGTCGCCCGCCTCCAGACCAACAGCAACTCATGCACGAACAGTTTCGTTCAGATGGCCTGTGTGGAGGCTATCAAGGGTCCCCAAAGCCAGGCGCTTGCAATGGTGGAGGAGTTCCGACGCAGACGTGATTTTATCGTATCAGGACTTAACGCCCTTGATGGGATTACCTGCCTTTCTCCGGCTGGCTCCTTCTACGCCTTCGCCAATGTCAAGGAGCTGCCGCTGCGAAGTAAACCCTTGGAGGAATACTTCCTCGAAAACTACGGAGTTGCGACCCTTGCGGGGACTTCGTTCGGTGCCCACGGGGAAGGCTACTTACGGCTGGCCTTTGCCAATTCCATAGAAAACATACAGACCGCCCTGCAACGCATGGCCCGCGGCATTAAGAAACTGTGATAATGTCGCCAGCATGTGTGCGCGTGGAGCTGCCAACTTGATACTATTGGGGGTCGGAGATAACATGCCATCGCGATCCATACGGTCGAATACGTTTTACCTTTCAGCCGGCCGGTCCGTGTCCTGCCAGTGCGGGGAATCAACCCTGGTCAGAGTCGATCAATTCAGCGACGGGGCGCCTGCTCCCTCGATGACAACAGCGGCTGCATAGAGCCATAGCATGAGCTATCTGGTCGTTGTCATCAGTTACCTGGCATTGTTGATCGGCGTAGGATTGATCCTGCGCCGCCGTGTGCGCACAGCGGAAGATTTTGCCGTCGCCGGTCGCAATCTGAAATGGCCGATCTTGGTGGGAACTCTGCTTGCAACTTGGACAGGCTCAGGCTCGGTATTTAACAACGGACGGCTGGGCTACGAAAACGGCTTCGCGGCGCTGTGGGCCTCAAGCGGCGCCTGGATCGGCATCATCCTCATCTATTTCATCGCCAAACGCATTCGCGGGGTGGGCGCCTCATCTGTGCCCCAGATTCTCGAGCGCCGCTTCGACGCCCGCACCGGACTCCTGGCATCCATCACCACCGTCATCGCCTACGTAACGATCGTCAGCTATCAGTTTCGTGGTGGTGGCAGAGTTTTTGAAATCATCGCCGGATCGGGGCAGATGATTCCCGGCATTGACAACCTTCTGCTCGGCATGATCGTGACGGCTCTGTTTACGATCATCTACACAACCCTGGCAGGACTGTTGTCGGTGGTATACACGGACGTTTTGAATGGCGTTGTGGCATTGTTGGGTGTGCTGATTGCGATACCGTTCGTGGTGGCTGGATTAGGTGGCTGGGAGCAGTTTGCTCAGAATGTTCCCGACATCAAGTGGACGCTTTTTGGAACCCGTGGCGCCCTCAGCATGTTCGCGCTGTTCCTGCCAACCCTACTGCTGCTCATGGGCGACGCCAACATGTACCAGCGCCTGCTAGCGGCAAAGGACGGCAACCATGCCGAGAAGGCCGTGGTAGGATGGGTAGTTGGGGTTGTGCTGATTGAACTGCTTATCGTAACCCTCGGCTTTCTGGGGTCGATACGCTTCCCGGGACTGGTTGGCCCCGATGCCGCAAGAATACTAATTATGATTGCCCATCAGGCAGTGCCCTTCTGGATTGGCGCCCTCCTGTTGGCAGCCATCATATCCATTATTGTTTCAACGGCCGATTCGTTTCTGTTGGTACCGGCCAACAATCTGGCGACTGACATTTACGGCCGCTATTTCAATAGGGCCGCCTCAGGAGAGCATTTGTTGTTGGTCAGCCGCCTTGTCGTTGTGGCCCTGGGTTTGCTGGCTTTTAGCATGATCAGATTTTTCCCTTCAATCCTGGAGGCTGCATTTGCCGCATATACCATCTATGGTGCCAGCATCACCCCCGCACTCCTGGCCAGTTTCATCTGGCCGCGCGCCTCGGCACGGGCAGCTTTCGCCTCAATCCTCGCCGGCACGGTGGTTACCATTGGCTGGGAGCTGGCCAAACGGCTGGCCGATGGGGTAAACCCTTTTGGTCTGGAGGCAATCTACCCGGCAGCGGCAAGCTCCATCGCCCTCCTGGTGATACTCAGCTTGCGGGATAATCCAAGACAAATCGACGAATAGCAGCGCACCACAATCCGGGACTCCTCGCGGCACCCTTGAGCCCACAGCTATCCTCACCTAAACCCGAATACCCTGTTGCACACGAAGATACTCGCGCAACTCGTCAAAGCTCTCCAGCAACTCACTCCCGGCGTCCTGAAACTGGTCCGCCGACTGGTGACCATGCGTCAGGATGACGGATTTCACGCTCAAGGCTTCAGCCACTTCCAAGTCGTGGGTTGTGTCACCGATGTACAATACCGCCTCCCCTTTCTGACCTAGCCGATTGAGCAGCTGCCGACCCTCATCAATCTTGCTGCTCGCGTGGATGTGGTTCAGCCCGTGAATGAGTACGAATAGGTCTAGAAAGTCATTGGCTGCTAGCTGCTCGTGAAGTGGGCCCAATTCCATCGCCGAAAGAATGGCCTGGCTCACGCCGGCTCCCGACAAATCTTCTACCAGTTGCCTGGCTCCGATATGCGGCTCTGGTACCGCCAGTTTACCATAGTAGCAGTTAATGAATTCCCGGGAGAGAGCAATGAATGCCTCTGCCTCGAAATCAAAGCCCAACCGCCGGTAATAGGACTCCACAGGAAAACCAAAGATCTCCCGGTATCGGTCCCGGTTCAGGATCGGCATTTTGCGCTTGGCAAGCAGCTGGTTCATGCACCCAATAGCATAATTGACATCGTCAAGCAGGGTACCGTTCCAGTCCCAAATAATTGCTGAAATGCTCATGCAGCTATGCAAGGGGTTCAGGGGAGGGTGTATCGCATGACATCGAGTCGCCACCCCACGAGCCAAATAGAAAAATGCCCCACCCTGGAGGGTGAGGCATTTTTCGTCAAATTACCTCGGCGTCTAGAATGCGCTCAAATACCTAACCGCAGTGCGAACACCTGGTTATCAGCGAAGAACTTCGTAGCAATAAACGCGTAGTCGATGGTCAGATTGACTCCTGTGAAGGATGCCAGATTCAGACTCGCTCCATACGAGATTCCGGCAAAGATATTCTCTAGCTGAGACTCATCGACGTCCAGGGACGTCGCGTCGTCTTCCACTGCAACCGATGTCAGGCTGGCAAATCTCACCGAAGCCAAGCTGCCCAGATTGTACTGGCCAAAGATGCGGTATTCGTTTTGGGCGGCGTTGTTGTTCTCAAAGGTAAACCCGAGGTCCAACGAGCTGGAACCCAGGTTCAGCCGGTAGTTGGTGCCGATGTCCATATTGAACGGCATATCGAATGCTGCCGCGCTGGATTTGTACCACTCAGTCTGTCTGTCGCTGTCTTTGGCATTCGCCTGATACCACAGCGCTGACCCGTCATAGCGCATGGGGGTTCCGAAGTTCTTTAGCGTCACCCCAATGGACAGTCCGGGTATATCCAGGAAGGAGGCATACTGAATGCCCGCATCGATGGTAACTCCCGAGGCGCTCACGCCGGCGAAGCCCTCGTTGAGAAAGTTCGCAGTGATGCCGAAGCTGGTTCGGTCGCTGATGGCCCGGGCAAAGGTGGTGCCGAGAACAAATACGGTCGGGGTAAACTGCTCACCGGTCCCTTCCGGATTAAACACATCCGTCTTGTCGATAGCGCCAATGTCGAACGTGCGAATTGTCAAGGCCAACGAACCGAGCGCGCCCAGTTTCAGACCAGCGCCGATATAGTTGGTACTGATGTCGGCGATGTAGGATCGCCGTGAGAAAATGGCCGTGACGTTTCCTTCAGCACGGGCGAGGCCGGCGGGGTTCCAATACACCCCATCCACGCCGCTGCCGATGGCAGTGGCACCACCCCCGGAGAGATATTGCCCGCCTTGCGGTATCAGCAGGTATGATGCCCCGGTCGTTCCATTGCGCGGCCCTTGCGCGGTGGCGATGGCGGCCAAAGCTAAGACCGCCAGCAGACTATGAATTCTCAGTTTAGCCATGGTTATCTCCCTCACTTGGCTGTTTAAATTTTAGGTCCTAATACCTGACCAGAATCTGCTCTTCCTGAACGATGGCCAACTTAAGTATCTTGGTGCCCTCGTCCATCTCGATATGGGCAATGTAGATTCCACTTGCCACGGGGAAGTCGGCCTGGTTCGTCAAATTCCACTCCATATATTGGGTCGGGTCATCCTTTTCCAAGACCTTGACCATGGTGCCGCCCAGATTGAAAATCCGGATGGTGGCCTTCGCTGGCAAGTTGATGAACTTCACCCATTTCAGATCCCGGCTGGTTTCCAGGATATGGAAGCCGTAGTAGGGATTCGGGAAGACGTTGATTTTATCCAAGTCGACCGCTACCAGGGAGTCCCTGGAGGAGGACGCCGGGGCCGTGAAGGTGAAGACATCGCTAACCCCGTTGGGCTTGGTAGTTGTGATCCTGATGATGGACCCCTCTTCAGGCACCAGCTGATTGACAGTGGACCTGAAGGTGGCGGGATCGGCTACCGATCCCCCATTCCAGTTTACGAGCACCGAGCGGGCGATCACCTCGGCACCATCATAGGCGTATGAACCCCCGGGAGGTTCAGCAGTGGGAGGATCAGAAACGAGGTCGAGAGACGCCACAAAGGCATCATACCCGGCCGTACCGGCGGAAAAGTCTTCCGGTCGTAACCAGTAGATCCAGGGGGTGAAGGGGTCATTATCGCCACCGGATGCCGAATGGTCGTTGGGTTCCAACGTATATTCGTTGCAATTCAAGCAGTCACTGCCCACGGCGTCCAGTTCCAGGAACCATGGTATCATCCGGTAGTCATCGGTGGCATCATCCGGTGTGGCCAGGCCGATATTCCACAGTTCGAAGGGCACCGTTACCACGTTCCCCGTGGTAAAGGCCTGCACGGCATAGCTGCCTTCCACCGTGAAGCGCATCTCGAAGTCGAAGGGCACCGCCCGGTCGAAATTATCGCCCCGCATGCTCCGCGACAGGAAGGAAGCATAGCTGCCCCTGCTCCCACTTGCGATCCCCAATGAGTTGTCACCAGTATGGAAGAACCACTTGCCTAGGCCCACCTGTTGGCCGCCAGTCTCGGGGGGGATCGCACTGGTTGGCCTAAGACTGGGAAAGCCCTGAAAATCTGCGGCTGCCCCTTCGGGTGGATCGATGACTCCCGCAGCGTTGGCCACCATTTCGAAGTTCTTGAAGTCGGGGGGCGGCCCCTGTACCGCCACCTGTATGCCGTCCACGATCAGCTGCGACACATCGGTAGTTAGATCCTTGGCCTGCGACTGATCTGCGAGCTTCACCTTGCCGGTGGTGAGGTCGGTGAGGGTCCAGAGGGTCTCACCAAACGTGGTGGAATTGGTGTCCTCGTCCACTGCGAAGGTCACCTGATAGTCATGGTCGTTCAGCGCCGACGGATCAATGACCAGAGCCTGGACAACACCATCGCTGGCGCCGGCTTTGTGGGTCACCGCCAGTTTGGCACCCACATCGGCTCCCAGTGCCATGCCAAGGTCAGGCGTCTGAGGGGTAATGGTCGCGCGTGACAGGCTCCCTTCCAGGTGCTTGAAGGGCGGCACTACCGCTCCAGGCGCATCCGAGAGGGTATCATAGACGGAGTATGCACTGACACCAAAGAAATAGGGGATATCGTTTGACATCGGCCGGTTGCGTATGGCATCAAAAGTCAACAGCAGGGAGCGGCTGATGCCCGAGTCGGTGCCTTCCTGGGCGACGATCTCCAGGTCAATGCCCAGCTCCGGGCCGGGGATCAATTCAAGGACCGTTTTGATGCCGTTTATTACGTCAAAGGAGGCAATCTTGAGACCTTCATCCGGGGTAGAGCTTGCAGAGGGCAGCTGGAAAACATTATAGCCCTCAAAGACCATCCCCCGGGACACGGCATCCTCAGTCAGGGCAACGGCGGCAAGGCTGTGTCCCCAATAGAGGTTGACGGTACCGTCGCCGCCATAGCCGGTCACCTGCGGTCCCGCAGGCGGGGCCCAGAGTTCGAAATCGTTGTCAAATGCCAGCTGGGCAAACTTGTCAACGTCCCGCAGCTTTGCCAGCGAGCTCAGGGCGTCGCTCCCCATAGCAGCAACCAGAGCGATCACCACGGTCTGCGTATCGCCAAGAGCCATACTGAACGGGCCCGAGGTCATGGTGAGCCGCCGGTCGCCAGGCGGGAGGAGCACGCCGTCAATGTCGCCGGTACCCGTCTCCGGAATGCCGGCCAACGTAAACTTGGTAGCATTGCCTTGATCGTCAACCCACACCTCCTGCGTGGGATACTCAGGCCGCGGCAGGAAGCCCTCCATCAAGTTATACCACTGCAAAGTTCCATCATATTTTGCCAGATCCGGGTCGCTAATCGGGGACCCGGCAGCGAAGTAGTTGAAAACCGTCATGCCCAGCGTATCGCCATCCACGATGGGTCCCTGCAGGAAGTCATAGCCACCGGCAGGCACCGGCAGTCCAAATTGGCCTAAGAAGACACCGTCGGTAGCATTGCCGTTGTATACGTAGCCCAGGGACAGGGTCGTGTCGGAGCCGACAAAGTCGTCACCGAAATCTCCCAGGTCGGGGTCGGACCATTGCGTAAAGTAGACGGTGTCCAGTTTGGCATCAACTCGACCATTGATGAGGCCGGTGTAGATGATTTTGGCCTCCTTGAACATCATGTTGCCTAACGGATTGGTGGTGGCAAAATCGTATTCCCAGATGGTGAGCTGCATTTCCATACCAATGGGCGGCGAGCCGTAGGAAGTCTCCGAGATACTGTTTAAGGATCCATCTTCGTCCAAAATGGGCAGGTCATTGACCACGGTCCAGACGGTTTGCGATGCGCCCGGGAAGCCGGGTACATCCACGGTGGGATCATAGACACCGTTACCATCCACGTCCTCGAAGGGTGCACCATCGCCTACGGGCCAGTTGTTCCAGTCGTAGTCGTACTGGTCAAAGACTTCGGCAACATCCGCATCCGTAACGCCCCCAATGGCTTTCACGAAGAAGCTGGCGGCGTCGGCGGTGAGATCGGCCGTGGCGTAATCAGACCGCACGCGCCAGAGGTGCCGTGTGGTAAAATCTTCGGACCCCGTAACGACACCATTGGCATCATATAGCACTTTGCCCGCCTTCAAGCCGGTAGCATAGGTGGAGCCATTGACCCGTAGGCGCGGAATCTCGCCGTCGTCCACCTTGACACCCCACAGCATGCCTTCAGCGAATATGAGACCAGCGGTACCCTTGGGGTACTCGCCAGCCGACCCGGAGGCGCTGAGGGTCCAGTCGAAGAACGCGTCCCGGTCCAACCAGATGGTCAAGTTGTTAATATTTACGATGCTCGCATTGGGGCCGTTGGGTCCCATACTCCTGTAAAGCCTGGACGACCGATCCGACCGGTTCGTGCCCGTCTCCTTCGCCAGAGCCGGAAAAGCCACAGCCAGACCCAGAACTGTCGTAAGAATCAAGCGGCTAGTCTTCATTATTGCTCTCCACCTTTATCCCAAATTGATTATGGACAATCATTTTTTTTTGCGTTCAAATTCGTCGGGCCAGATTCTTCACCTGGCCCGATCGAACTTGCCATTCAAGCCTAGAATGACACCTCAAGGCCAAACTTGATCTGGCGCGGTCTTCCGAAGAGGTCAAGGCCAATGTCAGCAACAAAGTGCTCGCGATGCTCAAGATTAACAACGCGATAAAGCTCTTCATAGACCGGACTGTTATTGGCCAGCAGTTTTTCGCTCAGCGCTGGGGTTGTGAGGAACCCATCGTCGAAGGCATCACCGGTGCGGTTGTACACGTTGATGATGTTCTGCTGGTTAAACAGGTTGTTGATGAGCAGGTACGCATCAAGTTTGACGCCCCCGAAGTTGAGACCCTTGGTCACCCTCATGTCCGTCAGGAAGACCCAGGGGGTCACCGAAGCCCCAAGGGGCTCTATGGGCTGCCTGCTGCGCGGGTCACTCTCGTTCAAGAGGCCACCCTCGTCCGGCCCCCGCTGTGCGCCACTACCCGTTGCCCGGGTGTAGGGGTGGCCGCTGTTGAAGTTGAACAGCAGGTTGATGGCGCTGCTGGCCAACAGGCCGCCCTCACCGGGGCCATAGCGGTAATCCAGGTTAAGCGTCCCCTTGTGGCGCTGCTGAAAGGTCAACGGCGAGATAAGTGACGGCGCCGAGAGACCTGTGTTGCTCAGGTTGCCAACCGCAGAGTTAGGGAACGAGTTGGTGCCGCGGGCATCGGTGAAGGTGTAATTGGCCAGCACCTGAAGGCGGCCAATCCGCCGCGTGGTCACGGACAGCTCCACGCCGGTGGCCACCGAAAAGTCACCATTTATGTAGGTCGTTGACGTTGCATCGACGCCGTACGTGTTCTCCTTGTCGACACCTATGTCACCCAGCCTCGCCAACACGAGCTGGCCGGTGGTATTGCGGGTGAAGGCGGTGACATCCACGGCCGCATCGTCGACGAACTGATAGGATAGGCCCACTTCGTATTGGGTCGTTATCACCGGCTCAAGGTCAAAGCCCAACGGATCGCGGATGAAGTTCTGGCCATTCAAAGAGGTGGCCATATCCGCGCGACCTTTGTACGGCAGCCCCAGATCCGGGAGCTGGGCAAAGACCCCGTACTGGAGATGGAAGACCGATTTGTCCGACAGCGGGAAAGCCAGACCAAGCCGTGGCTGCACGACGGCAATGGGCTCGGAATCTTCCAGGCCGTCTTCGTCAATGTACCATTTGCCCTTGTTGAATTTGGGATTGAACGGGTCTACGTGCGTAAAATCGTTCAGGTCCAGAATATCATAGCGCACGCCCACATTCACGACAATGTCATTCATCTCGATCTTGTCATTGATATAGAGCGAGGTGGTAGTTGGATGCCGCGGACCATCGATATCCGAGTCGCCAACCTCGTCGCCAAACTCGTCGTAACCAATGTTCTTGACAAACGCTCTGCGGATCGCAACCCGGGCTGCTTCAGTCTTATTCTCGATGTCAGCTTCCGTTAGCGTCGCGATCTTAGGATCCAGCTGTCCGTTGATGGTTTCAACCCCGAGGAACCGGTAACGGCGGATGGTATAGGTGCGCGCATCAAAGCCGAGCTTGAGTTCATGTGCACCCACCTGGCTGTTCAGCCCGAGGCCAAAGCCGATGTAGCTCTGACCGAACTTGCTGGGGCCCGAGTTTGCAAAACCGGGCGTCGCCAGATCTCCGGCACGGGCAAACTCAAAGTTCTCGATCAGGTAGGGCCGCTCGAATGAGAATGGCCCAGTGAAAGCGCCGGACCAATCTTCGCCGTACTTATCCATACCCATAGCAACAACCTTTGCCGAGTCGCCCCATGCCTGCCCGTCCATGAATGATTCGGGCTTGCCGAAATTGCGATCGTAAAATTCGCGCGTGTAGTCGAAACTGTTGAAATTCAGATTAATCAGCGTCTTGGCCGACAGGAAGTAGGTCAGCTTGCCGGTGATCAACGTGCTGGCTTCATCTCGCAACGTAAGACGATTCACATTAAACAGATTTCTGATTGGCAAGCTGTTAAGAATGGTTTCGGATGACGTGTTGCTAAACGACACCCGAAGAATCAGGGGATTAAAGTCAAACAACAACGTACTGTTGATGGTGGTTCGGTCGCTTCTGCGTCCCTGAACCAGGCCGCCATCCCACGCGATAAACACACTGTCTTCCGTCAGTTGTCCCCCGGGGACCCGGTCAAATAGAGCGCCTTCGGAATCTGGGTACAGGTCCAATCCACTGATATTCGCCCCATTCCAGAACTGGGGCGCGTAATCGTCGGTCCCAATGGTCTGGTAGGCGCCAAAAAAGCGAATTTTTGAAGTTATGGGGCCGCCCAGAGTGACGGTTGTTTCACGGCCGCCATAATCGTAGGTATCGCCACCCGACAGCACACCGTTGAAGGCTTCCGCCAGGCCTTCCGTTTCGAACAGCACCGAACCGCTCAAACTGCTGCCACCTGTTTTCAGCTTTTGCTGAACGATTCCGGCATTCGCGCCGCCGATATCCGCAGAGTAGCCACCCATCTGCAGAGAAACCTCTTCAATTGCATTCGGGATGGCAGTGCCAAGATTAAAGGCGCTGCCGCCGCCATTATTGACATTATTGCCGCGACCGCCCAATTGGGTCACGCCGCCGACAAACAGGGAGCGCACGGGCGCACCTTCGATCTCGTAACCGACCTCATCGGGACGGCTGCCCCGGATGTGCAGCATATCGTTCTGGAGGACCACGCCTGCCTGCGTGTTCCATATGTCCTTCACGTTGCGGGTAGCGAAGTTTGCAATCTGATCGGAACCCAGGCTCCGTACCGCGCTGGTGGCATTGCGGATGATGAGCGCCCGCTGAGCGACCACATTGACAGCCTCAGTCTGTATGGCCTGCGCTGCCAGCGCCACATCGGTCTCCGTCGTCAACCGACTCAAAACGCGCAAATCGGTCAGGCGAATTGATTGATAGCCGATGTAACCCACGTCCAACGTATAAACGCCCGGGTCGATACCCAAAATGACGTATTTACCATCTGCGTCCGTGGCAGCACCAAATGATGTGCCTTCCACCTGGACATTGGCGCCAACCAGGGGATTACCCGTGGACTCGTCGGTTACCTGCCCGGCAATTTTTCCCACTTCCTGACTGTACAGAAATATTGGGACAAGAAATATGGTAGCGATCTGCAGTATTCGGTTCATGGTCGCTCCTGCGGCTTTATGATTGAAAGGTTGGAAAATATTTGCGGAGGCTAAAGCCGGACCGTTGTCCGTCATCCTGCTCCGCCCGGATCAGGGTCGAATCAGGTAGCTGGTCCCCGCATGCGGTTTGAATTTTAAATTTTACCAGCATTTTTGGCACGAATCCCACTACCTTCACTAAGACTCTCCTCCATTGAGAACTTACTTAGTTAACCGCCCTGTGAACTTATTCTTATCGGCAAAGTCGCCTAGCCACACCGAGTATACAACTGAATAAACGGTGAGGCAAAGGAAAAGTTGATCTGTATCACATTTCGGACTTTCATTGATCCTATCTGCGCGGCTCTAGAAGGCACATTTCTCATCGGAACGAGAGTATGATTAGGCAACCGTGTTCCCCTGACATTTTTTAGTTTCTCCAGTGAAATTCCCGCTCAAACCGTCACAGTAACACCCCGGGTCTGGGGGCCCATGCAAGGGGCCCAAGAGCACCAGATTTCCGCGCAGAAGAATAAAGTTTTACACATAAATATCGAACGGACTAAAGTATAATGGAAGCGTTATGGAGATTCAGACAGAGAGGTCTTAGATCACCCATCCAGGAATCAGTAGACTTCAGCCAAAGTCTGTGCCTTCCAGTCCTCCAGCAGCTGGCGGCATTCAGCCCGCAGGATATCCGCTTCGAGGCTGATGGACAGCCCGGCCAGCTCCCGGAGCAGCAGGTTGTGAATAGGCAGCTCGTTGAAGCCCAGCGCCTTGACATCTTCTATCCGGGTGCCCGCAAATATCTGCCCCATGCGCGCCCAGTGTATAGCGGCGAAGCACATGGGGCACGGCTCGGAGGTGGCATAAATGACGCAGCCTGACAAATCGTGGCTGCCCAGAGTTCGGCTGGTTGCGCGGATGGCATTCATCTCGGCGTGGGCTGTAGGATCGCGCTCCTTCAGGACGGTGTTGTGCGCAACGGCGAGCACCTCGCCGTCCCGTACAATGCAGGCACCGAAAGGGCCACCCTCGTTCCGGACAAACGCCTGCCTGCAGTCCTCAAGGGCCAGGCGCATAAACTTGTGGTCAGCGGCGGAGCTCATCTCCCGTCACTCCTAATATACTATAACTAATAATACTATAGTTGTGTGGCCGCCGTGCATTGAACTCCGGCAATTAGCCTACTCTACTTTCTGCGATAATGAATTTTCCAGTTCACATTCCAGCTCATCCCACCATCCGTCGACGCCTCCCAATTCCAGTCCAATTCGTCCTGCGCAATGTTGTGCCACACCATACGCTGGATCACCGGCGTGCCATCTGGCCTGACAGCATCCCGCGAAAAGATCATTTTGCCATCGACAAATTCACCCACAAAGTCCAGGTAACCCCCGCTATTGTCCACCCAAGTCTGTTTCCATTTACCCTGGCGCTCAACATAGACCGAATAGCTCTTGCCAATGAGCGGCATGGAGGGCGTGCCATCAAAATTTTCAGCAATCACCATGCTGTCCAGGATAGCCGTGATCGTATTGGTCCCGCTGCCACTATCTCCCCAGGTGAGCTCCCACTCGCCCAGCCAAAAATCGAACTGGCTCGCTGCCGGGGCTTTCCGGTTGGAGACCGTACCCCGTTCGGGTGCGGCGCAGGCGAACATAGCCATTGCCAATGAAAGCAGCCACCAGCGACGGATCGTTTTCGTGTCATGCATCATTAATCCTGCCTGTTTGGTTATGCCGCCCTGCGCAATGCTGCAATATAAGGCTGCGAAATTGCGGGCAACAGATATCAGTTTGCAACCGGCCTGCAGCTACCGGTAACAACCCGGCGCGTGGACTTCCAGGCGGCCCCGCCCTGCAAGGCATTGCCACTGCCCGATCAATATTTATGCCCGCTGTTGGAGGCTGACTGCGCTGGCACGCCCTCCATTTGCCTTGATTGAAACTGACGGCAGAGTCTAACTTTTGCGGCTGAGGTATTGATCTGGTACGGGGCGGTGATGGCCCGGTACCGCGATGTCGAACCCTAATAGGAACAAGAGCGTCATATGACCCCCTTTAAGAATTTGCCCGTCAGACATTTCGACCAGGACAAGGACATTGGCGCTGTAGCGGCTGAACTAAAGCGGCTGCAGTCCAGAGCCGGCCAGAGCTACCCCCTCATCATTGGTGAGCAATCGTTCACCAATGGCAGCCAGCTGCGTAGCACCAATCCCGCCGACCCCGATCAGGTACTGGCCCTATTCCAAAAAGCCACCCAGGCCCAGGCCCAGGCAGCCATCGAAGTTGCCAGTCATACTTTTAAAACCTGGAAGGAGACCCCCGCTCAGCGGCGGGCGGATATCCTGCTCCGGGCCGCCGAAATTCTGCGCCGACGCCGGGATGAAGCCGTTGCCACCATGGTCCTGGAGGCCGGAAAGAGCTGGATTGAGGCTGACGCAGACTTGGCCGAAGCTGTCGACTTCCTGGAATACTACGCCCGGGAGGCACTGCGCTATGCCCAGCCCCAGCCGATAGTCCCAACTGATGGTGAGGAGCTGGACCTCTTCTACATCCCTCTGGGCGTGGGCGCCGTCATACCACCCTGGAATTTTCCCCTTGCCATCCTCACCGGCATGACCGCAGCCGCGATTGTTACCGGCAACACGGTGGTACTCAAGCCTGCCAGCGAGACCCCTCTCACGGGACAGCTGCTGGCGGAGGCCTTCGCAGAGGCCGGCCTGCCCACGGGGGTCCTTACTTACCTGACCGGCAGTGGCGGGGAGATCGGCGATTTTATTGTGGAGCACCCGCAGGTGCGATTCATCGCGTTTACCGGAAGCATGGAGGTGGGCCTAGGCATTAACGAGCGGGCGGCCAAGGCGCGGCCGGGTCAAATCTGGATCAAGCGGGTCATCGTTGAAATGGGGGGCAAGGATGCCATCGTGGTGGACAGTGATGCCGACCTGGATGCTGCCGCCGAGGGCATCGTCGCCTCAGCCTTTGGCTACCAGGGCCAGAAGTGCTCTGCCTGCTCGCGGCTCATTGTGCATGAGCAGATCTACGAGCCGCTCATCAATAAGGTCGTTGCCTTGGCCGAGGCCATCAACGTTGGTGCCCCGGAGGACCGGCACCAATTTATGGGCCCGGTCATCAACCAGGCGGCGCTGGACAAGGTCCAGGATTACGTCGAGATCGGCCGCCAGGAGGGCCACCTGCTCACGGGCGGCGAGCGCATCGGCGACCAGGGCTACTTCCACCAGCCCACCATCATCGCGGACATCAAGCCCGATGCCAGGCTGGCCCAGGAGGAAGTTTTCGGGCCGGTGCTGGCGGTGATCAAAGCCCAAGACTTTGATGAGGCCCTCGCTTTTGCGAACCACACCATCTACGGCCTCACCGGGGCGGTCTACAGCCGCAACCGGGATCACCTGGAGCAAGCCAAACGCGCCTTTCACGTAGGTAACCTCTATCTCAACCGCAAATGCACCGGCGCTATGGTGGGGGTCCACCCCTTCGGCGGGTTTAACATGTCCGGCACAGACTCCAAGGCTGGCGGGCCAGATTATCTGGGGTTGTTTCTCCAAGCCAAATCAGTAGCCAGTAAGGTCTAGGTGCGCGGACAAACTGGCGTCGCGATCTTAAGCGTTGCAGCCGGCCCGCCTGGCCCTGGGTGGCACGCCCGAACCTCTCATGGGCACAACACTGCTTACCAATAGCACGGTCCTGCTCGCCTTGGGCGGAAACGCTTTGGCGCCGGACGCTACCACCGGCACCATCGCCCAGCAGTTCGCCCAGACCCGGGCCGCCCTGCACGCGGCGCTCCCCTTCCTGAGACGGGGTCACCGCCTGGCAATCGTGCACGGTAACGGTCCCCAGGTGGGAGACGAACTGCTGCGGGGGGAGCTGGCCGCCGATCGGGTTCCGCCCCTGCCCCTGGGCCTCTGCGTAGCCGCCACCCAGGGGACTATCGGCTACATGATCGAGCAATCACTGCAAAACGCGCTCATGGATGAACAGATTTCACGGGAGGTGGTAACCATCATCACCCAGGTAGTGGTAGACCCGGCTGATCCGGCCCTCAAGCGCCCCCTAAAGTTCATCGGCGACCGCTATTCACAAGAGCGGGCTGAACACCTGGCTGAGCGTTTCGGCTGGTCCATCGCCGAACAGGAAGCGGGGGTCTGGCGCCGGGTGGTGCCCAGCCCGAAACCCGTCCGCCTGGTCAACGGCCGCTCCATCCGTCATTTGGTCGAGCTAGGCTCCATCGTTATCGCTTCGGGGGGCGGCGGCATCCCCGCCTTCGTCATGGAAAATGGCCATTACGAGGGGGTGGATGCAGTGGTTGACAAGGATTTGACCGCGGCGGTTCTGGCAGAGGATATTGGGGCTCAGGAGATGTATATTCTCACCGATGTACCGGAGGTCTATCTGCATTTTGGTAGCGACCGCCAACAGCCCATCCGAAAATTGTCATTGCATCAGGCGCAGGATTATCTGGATGCAGGCCACTTCCCCGGTGGCAGCATGGGGCCCAAAATGGAGGCCGCGATGCAATTCCTCAAGGCCGGCGGTGAGAAGGTTGTGGTGACGAATATCGAATCGATGGAGCAGGCATTAGCGGGTGAGGCGGGAACGACCGTTGTCAGATAAGAGGCTAGCTGTAATTGAGAGCTTTCAACAATTGAAGAGTTGGAGGTAGATACAACGACTAACCACGTTAATAGGAAGAACGTAATTGAGGATATACGGAGTGATATAGAGGTTTCAACGGGAACCCGTACGTGGCAGGATAATGTGAGCGCGTTAAAGTTGATATCCGAGGTAGTGTTTACTCGAAGCTCGGGTTTTGTTCTCGAACTAATTCAGAATGCGGAAGACGCTGGTCTAGGCCTAAACAGTCCAGGGACATTTGAAATACGGGTCAACAAAGACAGAGTAAGAGTTTCGCATAATGGACGTCCCTTCAGCAAACAAGATGTAAGCGCCATCTGTAGCATCAGGTCTTCCAAGAAGCCAGAACAGGGTACATTGGGGTATTTGGGTATTGGGTTTAAGTCCGTTTTCAAAATCTCTGATTGTCCCGTGATTTGTTCCGACGGATTTCAATTCAAGTTCGATAAAAATTACTGGGATGATCCCACTAAGAATCCGTGGCAGGTCATACCGATTTGGGTTGATGACCCACCCAAGGAAATAGATGCCGAATTGACAACTTTCATTATTCCCTACAGGGAAAAAGCGTATTATTCAAGTTTGGTTGGAGAACTGGAGAAACTCAGTAGTGAGCTATATTTATTTCTACGCTGGTTAAGAAAAATAGTAGTAATAGATGAGGTTTCTGGGCGATCATGGACCCTCGAGAATATTGGGGAGGACGAGGATGGGATCACTACCCTCAAGCATGACAATGAGGAGGTGAAGTTCAAATTCTTTCGACGGACCGTAAAGGTGCCAAATTCGGTGAAGCAAGACCGGTTAGCACAAGATTATAGGGCTAATGTTACAAAGAGAGAAGTAGCGATAGCTTTTGCGCTCGATGAGGAGGGTAACTTGGCGCCGTCGGAAGCGGGAGCAATGTATGGAGGAGTTTATTCTTTCTTACCATTGGGGGAGGCCAGGAGCGGAGCAAAGTTCCCAATTCAGGCAGACTTCCTCGTTCAGCCGGGCAGAGATGCGATTAACTATGAAACCAAATGGAACCACTGGTTGGTGGGGGAAGTGGTTGATCTTTGCAAGGAGGCAATAGAGTACTTCAAGAATCATGATAGGTGGAAATATCAATTTTTCCCAGTGTTCGAATTCAAGAAGTCTGAGGGGCTAGAATCATATGATGAGTTATTTGGGCCTAAGCTCATAGAACCTATCGAAAAATTCTTGGAAGAGAATGATTGCGTGCCGACTAAAGATAACGGGTGGGCCAGACCCGAACAGGTGGTGCGATTGACAGAGGATGACGAGGCAATAGATGATCTTGTCGATATGGGTTTATTCTTGGAAGATGAGATGGCCTCAGCATTCGGTGGACGACAAGAACTTAAGTTTGTTCATCCCAAGGTGCTTGACTGCGAATCCAAGCCGATCAAGAAGGTGGATCGTTGGAATATACTCCATGACCAAAAGTTCCTAGAAAATAAGAGCAACACACCTGATGCGGGTGATTGGTTTAGATCACTCTATCTCTGGCTCAATAGTCACCCGTTTTACGGAGAGCCTTATTCTTATTATAGACGAATCAGAAGAAACACTATGGCATATCATAACTATAATTTTATATTAACAAGCGATGGTAAACTCCTTAGGGGAGGGGATGTCTCCCTCATGGTCAGAATCTTAGTAGACCCCATATTCATGGAGATGGCGAACAAGTTGAAAAGTTCCAAAGCCATGCTACATCCTGATATCCTATCGAGGGCGGTTGATGAAGATGAATCAAAAGAGGTTCGAGGTTTCTTGACCGGCCTAACGGGGGTGCAAGTACTAGATGAAAAGAAAGTTTGCAAGGAGGCCATACTTCCCAAGATTCTGGTCGATGCTCCTAAGCCTTCACAAAAGGAACTTCTCGACTACACAATTTTGTGCCAGAAAATTCTCGGAAATGAAATAGACGAGGAATTGGAAATTTGGATTCTCACAAAACAAAAATCCGTGAAGGCATCCAAGGAAGTGTTATTTCCTAAAGAGTTCCAGCCTGAACACGACTGGGAAACCAACAAACAGTTCGTCTCTGGCCTTAGTTTCATAAGTCCGAGATACATCAAAGGTAAAGCTGATTCTGACCAATTGAGGACTTGGCGTGAATTCCTCAAGGCTGGTGGTGTTAAAGATTCTCCAGATAATGGTGTAGAGGAGTTTGCCATGAGCTTTGCTAAAGGAACGTTGAAAACCAAATATCAGAAAGTGGAAGTTGTTGATAAGAGAAACTTTGGCTATGACATTGAGGCAGTAGCCAAAGATGGCAGGAAGGTACAAATAGAGGTCAAAGGTAAGAGTTCTGATGTTGATGTTGAACTAACGGAGAATGAGACCGAGGCAGCGGATAGATTTCAAGAGACATATTACGTATGCGTCATCTCATCCATACCTGAGAACCCTACCATGCACATGGTTCAAAACCCAGCTAAACCTGGCGTAGGAAAGAAAGACAAACTGACTATTCCTGTCAACATTTGGAGGTCCGCCCGGTGGACATAGGAATAAGGCAATGAAAATTCACGAGTACCAGGCCAAGGCCATCTTCAGCGAATACGGGGTTCCCATTCCTGAGGGTTACCCCGCATTTTCAGTGGCTGAGGCCGTGGATGCCGCCAAGAAAATTGGTGGCCGGGTGGTGGTAAAAGCCCAGATTCATGCTGGTGGACGGGGCCAGGGCGGCGGGGTCAAGCTAGTGGATAGCCCGGCTGAGGTACGCCAGGTGGCGGAAAAAATGCTGGGTATGCAGCTGGTAACCCATCAGACCGGGCCCGGCGGTCAGGAGGTGCGTCGTCTGCTCATCGAAAAGGCCACCCCCATCGCCCGGGAACTATACGCCGGCATTGTGCTGGACCGGTCCAGTGGCCACTTTGTGATGATGGTATCAACCCAGGGAGGCATGGAAATCGAAAAGGTAGCCGCCGAGACGCCGGAACTCATCGTCAAGGAGTGGCTCGATCCATCCGGGGGGCTGCAGCCCTACCAGGCCCGGAAGCTGGCCTATGCCCTGAAACTGGACGGCGACCAGGTGAAGCACGGCACCAGTACGCTGCAGGCGTTGTGGCGCGCGTTCTTGGCTAACGACTGTTCTCTGATGGAGATCAATCCGCTGGTTGTGACCGAGGACGGCCTGGTCATGGCGCTGGACGCCAAAATCAACTTTGACGACAACGCCCTATACCGCCAGAAGGCGCTGCCGGAGTTGCGCGACCTGAGTGAGGAGGACCCCCAGGAGGTGGAGGCCGACAAGTACCACCTCAACTACATCCGGCTGGATGGTAGCGTGGGCTGCATGGTCAACGGCGCGGGGCTGGCCATGGCCACCATGGACATCATCAAGCTGCATGGCGGAGAACCCGCCAACTTCCTCGATGTGGGCGGGGTGGCTAATACCGAGACCGTGGCCAACGGCTTCCGCATCCTGGTGAATGATGAAAAAGTAACCGCTGTGCTCATCAATATCTTCGGCGGAATTGTGCGCTGCGATCGCATTGCGCAGGGCGTCATCGATGCCCTGAACGAGGTGAGTGTCAGCATCCCGATTATCGTGCGCATGGAGGGCACCAAGGCCCCCGAGGCGCGGAAACTGCTGGCGGACTCCCCCCTGGAGTTCTTGGTGGCCCAGACCTTGGAGGAGGCGGCCGAGCTGGCCGTGGGCGCCGCGAAAGGGGGCCGGGCATAAGCATACTGGCAGGCAACGACACCCGGCTCATCGTGCAGGGCATCACCGGGAGTGAGGGTTCGTTTCATACCGAGGAGATGGTGGCGTATGGCACCCAAGTTGTGGCCGGCGTCACCCCTGGCAAAGGGGGCCGGCAGGACGCTAACGGCGTCCCCATTTTCAATACGCTGGCCGATGCCAAGGACGCCACCGGCGCCAACGCCTCGGTAATCTTTGTGCCACCACCCTTTGCCTCGGACGCCATCATGGAGGCCATCGCGGCCAACCTGGAGCTCGTGGTCTGTATCACTGAAGGCATCCCCACTTTTGATATGGTGCGGGTCAAGGCCGCCCTGGACCAAAGCAGCACGACGCTCATCGGCCCCAACTGCCCCGGCGTCATCAGTCCGGGAAGGTGCAAGATCGGCATCATGCCCGGCTTTATTCACCAGCCCGGAGGCGTGGGTGTGCTTTCACGCAGCGGGACGCTCACCTACGAAGCTGTCTTCCAGTTGACCGAACTGGGCCTGGGGCAATCCACGTGCATCGGCGTAGGCGGCGACCCCATCATCGGCTCCACCTTTCTTGCTCTTCTGAAGCTCTTTGCCGAGGATGACGGGACGGATGCACTGGTTCTCATTGGCGAGATCGGCGGTAGCGCCGAGGAGGAGGCCGCCGATTGGGTGCAGGAGACCGGCTTCAGCAAGCCCATCGTCGCGTTTGTTGCCGGCCGCACGGCCCCGCCGGGCCGTCGCATGGGACACGCCGGGGCCATCATTGCCGGCGGACAGGGCACCGCCCAAAGTAAGATGGAGGCCCTGCAGGCCGCGGGCATCCATGTGTGTGAGAGCCCGGCGATGATCGGCCAGACCATGCAGCAGGTCCTGGGTTGATGGGCAGCAACCGTACCCTGGCCATCATCAAGCCGGATGCCATTCGCGCCCGGACGATGGGCAAGATTATTGATCGCATCCTGGAGGCGGGGCTCGAGATTCGCGCTGCTAGACTGTTGCGGCTGACGAAGGCGCGGGCCGATGAATTCTATGCCATCCACCGGGGCAAGCCGTTTTTTGACGAGCTCACCACGTTCATGTCGTCCGGGCCGTGCTTCCCCATGGCCCTGGAAAGGGAAGAGGCCGTGGAAGTCTTTCGTACCCTTATTGGAGCGACCGATCCGGCCCAAGCGAATACCGGTACCCTCCGCAAGGACTTTGCAACCAGCGTAGGCGAGAATGCGGTGCACGGCTCAGACAGCGATGAAGATGCCCAGAAAGAGGTTGCATTCTTTTTCACACCAGAGGATATTTTAGGTCACCTCTAAGATCATAAGGGGTTCTATTGTGTCACACCGCACCAAGTTTCTGATTCTGCTCATGCTCTTGTTCGCATTCAGTTGCGACAAACTGCCGTTTGGGAAGAAGGAGGTCCAAACCATTTATGTCGGCGAACCAGAGACCATTTTGGCAGAGGGGCCCGAAGACGCTTTTGATGTGAGCTATCGCTGGGACCTCGTGGACTACCCCGATGAGAGCACGATTGAGCTTGATTTTTCCCCCTTTGTCAATTCCTGGACCTTCACAGCGGATGTCGTCGGGGATTACGCCTTCGCAGTGACGGTGATTTCCGACGGTGAGGAGTTGTCCTATCAGGAGTTCCGCTACATTGCCCTGGAGGACACCACCGCCTTCATGCGGGCGCAACCCATGGCTGATGCTCCCCCGGACACTCAGCCTGAGGATACTGCCGATGGCACTGCACCCGAATCGGTAACCCTGGCGGCTCCCACACCGGCCAAATCGCCACCGGCTCCCAGCATCTCTCGCGCCAAAGTCCCCCGTAAGAAATATCGCGGCAATATCGTCGCGGGACATTTCACCATCCAGGTGAGCAGCTGGAAAACTCCGCAGCAAGCCCAAAAGGTGATGCAACAGGTGGCGCAGGAAACCGGCTACGACGCCTATATCCAGCGGGTTCGGCTGGAATACAGGAACGAGGTTTGGTGGCGGGTTCGCGTTGGCGACTTCACATCTCTGGAGGATGCCAAAATGTTACAGGAGGAGATTATTGCGACCTATCCCGGGACCTGGGTTGATAATCTGCGCAAAGAAGATATCGATCCCACGTTGTAGCCTGCAGTGAAGTCCACTGTTATCCAGCCATAGCAAGGAGAAGCCTGGCCGTGTTTGATCCTGAGACGCTGCACTTTAACATTCTGGACCTGCTGAGCGCCCCTCGCCGAGCGTTCAAGGGGAAAAAGATCTGGGCCCAGCTGATGGGGCTGGCGGCGGGGTATGCCGTCTACGTTTTGCTCACCTACACGGCCATGTGGTTGGATGGCACCGCTCTATCTGCCGCATGGGACCGGTTCGGTATTTATCCATTTTTCAACTTACACGGCAGCTGGCTCGGCAGCACCCTTGCTTGGGGCGTTTACCTCCTGGGCGCAGTGCTCTGGCTGCTGATCGCCATGCTGTCGGCCACCGCCGTTGCCCGCATAACCTACAAGGAACTCAAGGGCGAGCTGTTCTATAGTTTCAGGGATGGGCTTGCCTATACCCGCAACCACTGGCGGGCGGTAGTCTTCTCCCCGGTAGCGCTGGTCCTGCTGCTGCTATTCATCATGCTTATGGCCGGGGTTATGGCGCTCATCGGCAGGCTTCCCGTACTGGGCGAGGTGATTTTTGTGGGTCTCTACCCGCTCTATTTTGCCGGGGCTATCTTCGTACTCTACAGCGTTGTAGTGCTGGCAGTCATGCTCCTTTACTTGCCAGCCATCGTGGCTCTCTGGGAGGAGGACGCTATGGGCAGCACATTCCAGGCCTACAGCATCACCTGGAATCAGACTTGGAGAACGGTGGTGTATTCAACCCTGATAGGGCTGCTTGCGATTGTGAGCGCCGCGCTCTACGGCTGGGCTCTTACCGCCGGCTACCACTTCATCAACTGGGTGTTTGGAGCCCCCTGGCTCATGGGCGACAAACTAGCCCCTCTGATTGCCAAGGCCGAATCGATCGTCTTCTCCGGGTACAGTAGCTTCTTCGCCTACATACCTGGCCAGCTGGCTCCCGCATCACCCCTGGCCAGCGGTGTCGAACTCGCCACCCTGAGCGGCTGGCAGTCGCTCATTGGCAGCCTACTCGCTGTCGTGCTGGTGTTCATTTACGGATCAGTGTTTGCTTACGCGTTGTCTGTGATCAGTGTAGGCCAGACCCTGTCCTTTCTTAGCTTCAAGTATAGAATCGACGACGATAACCTGCTGGAGAGGCGAGATGAAGAGGACCTGGCGGCAGAAACGGAAGACGGTGAGCCGGTGGGCAAACTGGAGGAAGGCAATGATGTCACTGCTGCTGCGGATAATCCACCAGCTTCCGATGATTAGCCTGTGCGCACCCGGACGGCGGCTGCTCGTTCGCTTCGTAGGCAGCACTGGCCCAAATGCTTATTGTACAGCAAATAGGCTATTTCTAACTTAAGCGCTTATGAAAATCTACCGCAATGAGTTGCAGGACGTGGCAGATGAGCGGGTGTTCCGGGAGTCCCTGGCCGACATCGGTATTTTCGATCTGGGCCCCTCCGATACGCCCATCCTAGTTACACTGGTGGCGTCGCCCCAGGGCAAAGACTATGTGCTCCATGGCCAGGTGACCGCAGAGCTCCAATTTGACTGTGACCGGTGCCTGGGGCCGGCGCGGCAGTCAATCTCAGGATCGTTTCGGGCACTGCTGGCGCAGGAGTGGCGACCTGGGCTGCGCGCCGATGACATTGCGCTTCCGGTTACTCCCGCGACCCACCCGGAAGTGGACCTCGGGGGCATCACAGCTGAAGTGATTTACCTGGAGGCTGCCGTGAAGGCGCTGTGCCGGGAAGACTGCCGGGGGTTGTGTCCCAGCTGCGGCATAGACTTGAATCAACAGGCGTGCGACTGCGCTGGCCATGGACCGGACGAACGCTGGTTGGCACTTCACGCGATTAAACAACAATTGGAACAGTAAGCAAGGAATTATGGCTCACCCGAAACGGAGACACTCCCATAGTCGCTCAGCCAAGCGGCGCACTCACTGGAAACTGACCCCCGCGCAAGTGTCCGCCTGTTCACAGTGCGGGCAACCGAAAATGCCCCATCGCGCTTGCGCGAATTGCGGCTATTATCGTGGGCGACCCCTTATTTCGCCCAAACAATCCTAGCCACTCGCGGCAACCGTGAGGTTAGCTCTCGATGCCATGGGTGGCGACCTTGCCCCCGAGCAAATGGTCAAGGGGAGCTTCGAATACCTGCGCGAAACGCGGGACGGAGATATATCTGTCACCCTGGTTGGACAGCGCGACTTGCTCGAATCGGAAGTCGCCAAATATCCATTTGATCACTCCCGTCTGCAGATCATCCACGCCGACGAGGTTGTCACCATGCACGATCGGCCGGCACGGATCATCAAGACCAAGCGAAACTCCTCGCTGGTTCGCGCTGTGGAGCTGGTCCAACGGGGTGAAGCCGATGGTGTTGTCAGCGCTGGCAATACGGGCGCAGTGTTGACAGCCTCCCTTTTTCTGCTCAGGCCAATTCCCGGTGTTCGCCGCCCGGCTATCTGCCCGATGATTCCCACTGCCCAAGGCGGCTTCCTGCTGTGCGACGCGGGTGCCAATGTAGACGTGCGTGCCATACATCTGCTGCAATTCGCCCTGATGGCCAAGGCCTACGCCACCCTTAGACTTGACAATCCCCGGCCACGGATCGGCTTGTTGAACATCGGGACTGAACCGGGCAAGGGAAACGAACTGTCTCAGCGTGCCTATGATCTGCTGCAACTCCATGTGGACAATTTCGTAGGCAATGTTGAAGCGCGTGACATCTTCGCTGGGGTGGCTGACGTGGTCGTCTGCGATGGCTTTGTAGGTAACATCATGCTGAAGGCAGCAGAGGGTATGGTGGTTCATGCCGTCAAATGGGCCCGCGACAGACTAAAGCGGCACCCCATCTTCCAGCTGGCACTGCCCCTGATGCGCCCTGCCTTGAGGGACCTTGGCCGGGAGCTGGATTACGAAGAGCACGGCGGTTCGCCGCTCCTGGGGGTCAATGGAGTCTCGATAGTGTGCCATGGCACGTCCAGTGCCAGAGCCATTAGGAATGCGCTGAAACTCACGGCCCAATGTGTTTCAGAAAACCTGGTCGACACAATCCGGGAGGGTATTGAGGCCCACATGGACATATTTGAGGAACGGCATGCCGTCACGACTTCGTAGAACAGCCAAAATTACCGCCACCGGCAAATATCTGCCCGAGCGGATTCTCACCAACAAGGACCTTGAAAAAATGCTGGAGACCACGGACGAATGGATCGTCTCCCGCACGGGCATCCGCGAACGGCATCTGGTCGCTGAGGGGGAAGCCACGTCGCACATGGCCACCCATGCGGCTCAGGAAATCCTGCGCAAGAAGGACTTGGATCCCAATGAAATCGACTGCATTATCGTAGCCACCGTGACCCCCGATATGCTGCTCCCGGCCACTGCCTGCCTGGTCCAGAACAACTTGGGGGCCAACCGGGCCTGGGGCTTCGATCTTAGTGCCGCCTGCACTGGGTTTCTCTACGGCCTGGAGGCCGGTGCACGGATGATCGAATCGGGTAGCTACTCCAAAATCCTGGTTATAGGGGCCGACACCATGAGTTCCATCATGGACTATACAGACCGGTCCACCTGCATTCTTTTCGGCGACGGTGCCGGTGCTGTGCTTCTTGAGCCCAGTGAGGACGGGAGCGAAGGGATTATGGACTCGATCCTAAGATGTGACGGTTCAGGAGGCGACTACCTGTATTTGGAGGGCGGCGGCAGTCTGTATCCCGCAACTGCCGATACCGTGGCCAAGGGTAAGCACTACCTGAAGCAGGATGGGCGAGCAGTGTACAAATACGCCGTGAAATGGATGGCCGAGATGGCCGCTGAGGTGGCCCGGCGTAATCAGCTCAGTAACGGCGACATCCGCCTGTTTATTCCCCATCAGGCAAACCAACGGATCATCGACGCCTGTGCCCAGCGGCTGGGACTGAATGAAGACCAGGTGCTGTCCAACATTGAGCGCTACGCCAACACGACTGCCGGAACGATCCCGCTCGCCATCGCTGACGCGGTCGACCAAAAATTGCTGAAGCCGGGCGACAATGTCCTTCTGGCCGCGTTTGGTGCCGGATTCACATGGGGTGGCATGTATGTACGCTGGAGTGAGGCGGTTTAGGGATGGCGGTCTATCTCTTCCCCGGGCAGGGGAGCCAGGCGGTGGGCATGGGCCGTGACCTCTATGACCAATATGCTGAAGTCCGCGAGCTCTACGACCATGCTGAGGCCACCTTGGGCTACGACCTGGCTGCAATCTCATTCGAAGGCCCGGAGGAACGTTTGCGCCAGACTCAGGTCACCCAACCAGCACTGTTCGTCCACAGTCTGGCGCTGAGTACGCTGCTGAGGGAACAGGGGATGCTGCCCGAAGCCACGGCTGGACATAGCTTGGGGGAGTACTCGGCGGTGGTTTCGGCGGGCGCGGTGGACTTTGCGGAGGCCCTTGAGGTAGTAAAGGTGCGCGGCTTGGAAATGTCCCGGGCCGCTGCGCAGGCCCCGGGTGCGATGGTAGCGCTTTTGGGGGCCTCGGAGGAGCAGATTCAGGCGCTTTGCCAGAACGGGCCTGAAGGTGGCGTGGTTGTCCCGGCCAATCTTAACGCGCCGGGGCAGGTGGTGCTCTCGGGTGACGCTGAGGCGGTGGCCAACGCCGCGCGGGCGGCCCGGACAATGGGCTTGCGACGGGTCATCCCACTTAACGTATCAGGTGCATTCCACTCGCCCCTCATGGCAGCGGCGAAAGCCGCCCTGGGGGCCGCCCTGGACAAGATGTCGTTGCGCGACCCACAAGTGCCTGTATACCAGAATGTTACCGCTCGTGCGTCCCGTTCGGCCGAGGAGATCAAAGCCAATCTTTTGAAACAGCTGGAGAGCCCGGTGCGCTGGGAAGAGACCATGCGCCAACTGTGGACCGAGGGATTCAGGGAATTTTATGAGGTGGGGTCTGGCAAGGTGTTACTGGGACTGAATCGCAGAATCTTGCCTGAGGCGTTCACGTTGAGTCTGAGCACAGTGCAGGATGTGAGGCAACTGGGTGTTCCGGCTACAGGATAGAATTGCAGTCGTTACCGGAGCTTCCCGGGGGATCGGGCGGGCCATCGGGATGGCGCTGGCTGAATCGGGCGCCACGCTGGCCCTCATCAGCCGGTCAACAGATAGCCTGAAGGAAGTGTGCGAAGAAATTGCATCTCGCGGTGGGCGGGCCAGCGCCCACGCCTGTGATATCAGAGAGTCGGAGGCGGTGACGGCCGCGTTCAAGGACATTATTGCTCAATATGGCACCGTCCACGTCTTGGTCAACAATGCCGGAATCACCAAGGATAACCTCATCATACGCATGAGCGATGCAAATTGGGAGGCCCCACTGTTGACCAACCTCACCGGGGCGTTTAACTGCATCAAGGCCTCTGTGAGGCCGATGATCAGACAGCGTTATGGCCGCATCATCAGCATTACGTCTGTGGTGGGGGTGATGGGCAACGCCGGACAGACAAATTACGCAGCCTCAAAGGCCGGCATTATCGGCCTCACCAAGTCGGCTGCCAGGGAACTGGCATCCCGGGGAATCACGGTGAATGCCGTAGCCCCCGGATTTGTCACCACGGCCTTGACGGCAAATTTGCGGAAGGGCGTCAAAAAGAAATTGACCGAGCGCATCCCACTCGGTCGCCTGGGCGAGCCCGAAGATGTGGCGCCAGCGGTGGTCTTTCTGGCCAGCGACGAAGCTAGTTACATCACGGGGCAAACCTTACTGGTTGATGGCGGGATGGTAATGTAGCGGAGGATCAGCATGTCTAGTACATTCGACAAGATTTCAGAGGTTGTTGCCGACAAATTAGGGGTCGAGCCAGCCAAGATCACCCCCGAGGCCAAGTTTGTTGAGGACCTGGGTGCCGACTCACTGGATACCGTGGAACTCATCATGCAACTCGAAGATGAATTCAATATTGAAATCCCCGATGAAGAGGCCGAAAAACTCACCACCGTGGGGAGCGTCGCGGAGTACATCGAAAAGAATGCTTCCTAGGCCGTAGGGAGTCGAAGTGCCAAGCATGCGTCGGGTCGTTATAACCGGCATGGGTGTGACCTCACCCCTCGGCAATTCCGTGAGCGATTTTGAGGCGGCTCTGTTCTCAGGTCGCAATGGCATTGATTCCATTACCCGTTTCGACACGGAAGATTTCGCCGTCAAAATAGCTGGCGAGGTGCGCAACCTGGACACTGATGCCTACCTGGATCCTTACCTGGCCCGCAAGATGGACCTCTTCACCGTCTTTGCCATGGTGGCCGCCGAGCAAGCCGTGTCCCAGGCCGGCTTCCTGGGCCACGCGGACCCCAATCGCGTGGGTGTGATCGTGGGGACGGGTATCGGTGGCATCTGGACACTTGAGGAATCGGCGGGAATCCTCAAGGAGCGTGGCCCCCGGAGGATCAGCCCTTTCATGGTTATCCGGCTTATCGCGGACATTGCTGCCGGGCAAATCTCCATCAAGTATGGACTTAAAGGGCCCAACTACTGCATCACTTCCGCGTGTGCCACCGGCTCGAATGCGATTGGCGACGCATTCCGTCTGATAACATATGACGATGCCGACGTGATGGTGGCCGGCGGCTGCGAAGCCCCCATCACGCCCATATCGATGGCAGGCTTCACCAACATGAAGGCCCTGTCCAGGAATAGCGACCCGGCCACAGCTTGCCGCCCCTTTGATGCCCAGCGTGACGGATTCGTGATGAGCGAGGGGGCCGGCCTCGTGATATTGGAAGAGCTGGGCCACGCAGAGCGACGGGGCGCCACGATCCATGGTGAACTGGTCGGTTACGGCGCTACCGCCGATGCCTTCCATGTGACCGCCCCTGCTGAAGGAGGTGAAGGTGCCGCCAGGGCCATGGCACTGGCCATCGGAAATGCCGGTATTGAGCCCGATGAGGTGGGCTATATCAATGCCCACGGTACGTCCACCCCGCGCAACGACAAGAACGAGTCCTTCGCCATTAAGTCGGTCTTTGGTGATCATGCCACCAACGGGCTGCTGGTCAGCTCCACCAAGTCCATGACGGGGCACATGCTGGGTGCGGCTGGCGGAGCGGAGGCCATAGCATGTCTGCTCGCCCTGGAGCGGCAGGAAATTCCCCCCACCATTCACTACACTACGCCCGACCCCGACTGCGACCTCAACTATTCGCCGAACAAACCCACCAAACACTCGTTCGAGTACGGTCTCAGCAACACCTTCGGGTTCGGGGGTCACAACGCCGTGCTGCTACTGAAGCGGTTCAGCGGCTAATCAACCCTCGTGGTTTCCATCCGCAGGCTATTCAGGAAGAAGACGCCGCGGCAGAACGGTAAGCTGGGCGAACTTCAGCGTCGGCTGGGCGTCCATTTCAAGGACATATCCCTGCTCCACCTGGCCCTGACCCATCGCAGTGCGAGCGATGCCACCGACCAAAGTTTTGAGCGGCTGGAATTTTTGGGCGATGCCATCATCAGCCACGTTGTCTCCGCCCACCTGTACACCAGCTATCCCAGCGATTCAGAAGGCGAGCTCACCCTGCGGCGGTCAACCTTCGTCAGCAAGAGCTTCCTCGCGCGTGTTGGTGAGGATTTGGGCTTGCAGCACTTTCTGCAGGTGGACAGTGGCGTCAAGCTCAGCAACGCGAAGGTGCGGCGCAATCTGGTGGGTGATGCGGTTGAGTCACTATTAGGAGCCATTTACCTGGACGGCGGCATGGCGGCGGCGGAGCAATTCGTGAAGCACAGGGTGCTCAACCGGGAGGCTGAGGCTGCAGCCTACATTAACCACAAGGGCCGCTTGATCGAGCTCTGTCATCATCAGCAGCTGGGTAAACCACGGTTTGACCTGCTGGCCACCAAAGGACCGGAGCACGACAAGAACTTTGTGGTTCAGGTCCGCATCGGCACCCGCACTTTTGCAAGCGCTCAGGCAAACAATAAAAAAGCCGCTGAGCAGGAAGCGGCTGAACTGGCAATGTCAGTATTGGAGGAAGAAAAGGCCTAGGCTGCCCGCCACGCAATCACGGCTTGGTTGTCTCCGTCTGGATCTTCTTAATCTTGTCCCGCAGCTCGGCGGCCTTTTCATAGTTTTCAGAGGTTACGGCACGCTCAAGTTGGATTTCCAACCGCTTTAGACGTTCTTCAGGTTGCTTCGGCTCTGTTTCATCCGCGGGTGATATCGACGGAGGAGGGACAGTCTGCTCAAGAATATCATGCACCGAAGCCTCATCCATGACAGCTTCCGAGGCATAGATGGGTGCTCCCACTCTAAGGGCCAAGGCTATCGCATCGCTGGGGCGGGCATCAATATCGGCCGTCCCCACCTGACTGATCAGACTGATTTTTGAGTAAAACGTACCCTCCTGCAGCTCCGATATCAAAACCTCGCTCACCTCTACGCTGAGGTCCTCCAGAATATTGCAAAACAGGTCGTGCGTCATGGGACGGGGCATCTGCACGTCTTCCAGGGCCAGGGCGATAGACTGGGCCTCGAAACTGCCCACTATCACGGGCAGAAAGCGTTCCCCGGCCATTTCTTTCAGTAATATGGCATATCCCTTGCTGGGCGGGTAAAATGAAATCTTCTCCACGAGCAGCTGGATCATATCGGTGGACAATATACTCCCCACCCGAAACCATGTCAAGGACGCCGTCACTCTTGGCCGGGGGTACCCAGCTGAATCTTCAGTTCTGTCAGCACGTCGATAGCCGACGGGTCCCAGCCACGGATCAGGGCGGCGTAATACGACAGCCAGTCGATCTGGTGCAGCAGGGACAAATTGCGCTGGATGAGGCTGCTCCCAGTCCCACTCATTGTGACTTGCTGGGGCGGTTGCGCAGCATCCGACGGGGCTATCCCCATGAGCCCACCAGCTAGGCTACGACGTAGTTGCACGCGGGGGTGGTCATCGGTATCGGTGAGCCAGAAGATCAACAGGTCGTGCCGCTCCCTCACGCGTGCCGCCACCCCCACAATTTCGTTATGGTTTTGCTCGGGCAACAGGTGATGGCTGGCCAGCAGTTTGCTGTTTTCGGCCAGCTGACCCCGCAGCCGGATGGCCAGCGCCTCGGTGCTGCCACTTGAACCGTAGATGACCGGCAGCCGGTCACCGATTAGACCGGCCAGTTGCAGCGGTTGATTCGTCGCATCACCGGGATCGGCCCACCTCATACCCTCTGCGGCCATCTGACTGGCGCCGGCGCGCAGCTCATCCAGAGTCGACTCCGGCAGCACATCGTGGGCCACGAGCACTTGCCCAATGGCGGCCAACGAATAGCCGATGGCGGCCCTGGGCTGCAGGCCGCCCGGCAGCTTGATAACCTTCCAGCCCTGGCCTTCTGCCTGCTCAAGCAGCTCACCTCCACTGGCCACCGCTATCACACTGGCGCCCCGCTCAGCAGCCTGCTCAACGGCGGACAGCGTTTCTTCGGTGTTGCCCGAGTAGGACGAAGCCACCGCCAGAGTACCTGGCCCCACCCATTCCGGGACATCGTAGCCGCGCTGCACCCACATGGGCACCTTCGACTGGCGCTCCACCCAGACCCGCGCCATGTCACCACCGATGGCCGAGCCTCCCATCCCCATGTACAGCACCTGCTTGGGTGCCTGCTCCGTAGCGCGGGGCTTCCAGGCGCCGGTGGCGTCCAGCAGGCGGACAATCTGTTGGGGGCAGTCCTGGATGGCAGCGCCCATGTCCTGGTGGTCCAGTTTCTTGATCCGCTTAAGGATGTCGAGACGGTCTGACATCAGAGGCACAGGTCGCTACTAGCGGTCGCGTTCCAAGACCATATCGGCAAAGTCTGCCAGAACCAGTTTGCCAGGGCCCACCGATTCGAGGTGACGCTTGGCCTGGGCGACCGTGCTGACGATGCTCTCCTCGGCCTGACTACGAATGCCCTCGTGGTCAATGAGGCGGCGAAGAGCCTCCATGCCAGCCGCCATATCGGTCCTGGCTGCTTCGGTGGCCTGATGCACCCGGTCGGGGAATGCTTCCAAAGCCATGACCATCAGGTAAGTCTTTTTCTCCGACAGGATATCGCTGCCCAGACTCTTACCCATCGTATGGGAGTCAGAGAATATTTCCAGCAGATCATCCTGAACCTGAAAGGCCCGCCCCAAGAGTTGTCCGAAGCGCCTCAAATTGTTGATGTGCTCTTCGTTGGCACCGGCAGCGATGGCGCCCAACTCGGATGCCATCCCCAGCATATGGCCAGTCTTCAGGTCGATCATGCGCAGATAATCATCCAGCGATACCATCGGCCGGTCCTCGTACTCCTTGTCCAGTGCCTGCCCCTCGCAAACCGCCAGCGCCCCCCGCGTGAAGCTGCTCATCAGCGCATCCCCATGGGCGGGTGACAGGCGCAGCTCCGCAATGGCCAGTACCAGCATGGCATCCCCGGCGAGCAGGGCCACGCCGTCATCCCAACGCGCATGCACACTGGCCTGACCGTGCCGCATCCCATCCCGGTCCATGATATCGTCGTGAACCAGGGTGAAGTTGTGGAGCATTTCCACCGCCACGGCAGCATGCAGGGCGCCCTCCACGGTGCCCCCCAGGCACTGGTTGGCAAGCAATGTGAGAATAGGACGCAGCCGCTTGCCCTTGCCGGCCAGCGCGTAGTGCACCGGTTCCTTGAGTAGACCTGGCCCCTGGGGATAAACCTCTCCCAGCCGGTCATTGATCTGCCCCCGCAGTCGGTCCAGCTCTGCCGGAGCGAGGTTCAACCCACCATCTCAATCTCGCCGAAGTCGCCCAGCTTGCCCAGGACCTCGGCCTGAATTTCATCGCGACGCTGGGGTGTACGCGCTTCGAAACGGCAGACGATGACCGGCTGGGTATTGGAGGCCCGCACCAGACCCCATCCATCGCCAAACTGTATGCGCACGCCATCGATATCAATGCATTCGTAGCGTTCCTTGAAGTAGGTCTCCGCAGCCTGGGCGATACGGAATTTTTCCTCGTCGGTTGGACACGCCAAGCGCATCTCAGGAGTGCTGTAATAGCTGGGGATCCTGGCAATCAGATCCGACAGCCGCTCTTTGCGGCGGGATAGAAACCGGGCCAGCCTCAGGGATACGTAGACGGCATCATCGAAGCCGTAAAACTCGTCACCGAAAAAGAGGTGGCCGCTCATCTCGCCCGCAAAACCCACCTGCAACTCCCGCATCTTCTCCTTGATCAGGCTGTGGCCGGTCTTCCACATCACCGGCTTGGCGCCGTGACGGACGATCTCCTCTTCCAGCGCCTGTGAGCACTTCACATCGAAGATTATGGCTTCCCCCGGCTTGGCCACTTCATCCAGGAAGAGGGCCATGAGCGTGTCGGCCCAGACCACCTCCCCCTGATCATCCACGATCCCCACCCGGTCCGCGTCACCGTCGTAGGCCACCCCGAAGTCGTACTGCCCTGACTTTACCTCCGCAATCAGTTGCGCCAGATTCTTGATTTCGGTGGGATCCGGATGATGGTTTGGGAACCGGCCATCCACCTCACAGAAAAGCTCCGTGAGTTGCACGCCTAACCGCTTGAAAATGGCGGGAGCCGTCAGGGCGCCCGCCGCGTTGCCGCAGTCCATGGCCACTTTCAGAGGGCGTTCCAGCTCGATCTTGTCTGCCAGCATGTCAAGATAAGGGGTGAGGATATCCTCTTCGCGGCGGCTGCCAACCCCGCGTTCAAAATCGCCCTTTTGAATGAGGGCGAGCAAATCCTGAATCTGCTCCCCATAGACGGCCGCCCGTCGGTACGACAACTTGAAACCGTTGAACTCGGGCGGGTTGTGGCTGCCCGTAATCTGAACGGCGCCATCCACGTCAAGATGGTACATGCTGAAGTAGTTGGCCGGGGTCGGCACGGTGCCGATGTCGATGATCTCAGTCCCGGTCTCCAGCAGCCCTTCACCGAACCAACCCTTCAGGGCCGGCGTACTCAGCCGGATATCCCCGCTGAGGGCGACACTGCGGCCACCCTGCCGCTGTACAAAAGTGCCGAACGCCCGACCTAGATCGGTGACCACCTCTTCGGAAAAGTCGCGCTCCACGACGCCCCGGATATCGTACATGCGAAAGATGCTTTCGTTCATTCAGATCTCCTGAACCGACGTAACTTGTCCCAAAATTACCTGCCTACCAGCGCCGGTAACTCCCGGCATGTTGCCAGCCATTCCCTGCGCGTGCGCTACCGCCAGCACGGCTACCAGCAGCGCTTCCTTGTAGTCGGGGTCAATGCCTAACGCTTTTGAAGTCACCACTTTCGTGGTGGGAAATTCCGCCCGGAGGTCGGCCATCACCAGCGGGTGGTGCACCCCCCCACCGCTTACAATCAGCGTATCGAACTGCTTGTACCCCGGCACAAATTGCCGGATATTGGCTGCCACCGAACGGGCCGTGAACCTCACCAGCGTGCGTAGCGTGTCCGCAGGCGGCAGTTGAAACTGGCCGTTCAAGCGAGCCACCAGCTGGCCGCCGAACTCATCCCGCCCAGTGGACTTGGGCGGCTGGCGGATGACAAAGGGGTGCGCCATCAGCTGGGCGAGAAGCCCGTCGTGGGCTTCACCGGGGCTGCTGAGGCGGCCGTCCTGATCGTAAGGCTCGCCGAATATCGACTGGGCCGCCTCATCGATCAGACCCATCCCCGGCCCTGTGTCGAACCCTGTCACCGCGTCCCGGTCAGCGCCCGGAAAAATGGCGGAAATGTTCGCCACCCCACCGATGTTCACCAGCACCGTGGGCGTCGGGCGGGACTTGGCCAACAGCCAGTCCAGAAAGGGCATCAGGGGCGCTCCGTTGCCCCCTGCCGCCAAGTCAGCGTCCCGAAAGTTGGAGACCACGGGAACCTGTAGCGTTTGGCTCAACAGCGCGGTCGAACCCAGCTGCAGTGTATACTGCCCGTCCCGGTGGGCCACGGTCTGGCCGTGGCAGCCCACCAGGTCCGGTTTACGCCCGCGCAGGAAGCGCTCTGCCACCTCTGCATATACGGTTCCCAGCCGGGCGTGCAGGCCCGCCAGCTCGTCCGCATTGCCTGTGAGGGAACGCCTGATGGCGGCCTGGTCATCCGATTCAAAGGCGATCGCAACGGCATCCAGGCACTCAAAAGCCAGCCCGTCGTCGGCCAGGTCGATGCGGGCGAGGCAGGCGTCCACCCCATCCATGGAGGTACCCGACATCAAGCCCAGAACGGTCCATTCCCGGGCCGCGACCCCCACAGATTAGTCCTCGCTTTCCAGCACCTGGCGCAGGGCGCCGCCGCTTTCTGCCAGGCGCCGCCGGGACTTCGTCGCCGACCAATCCTGAGTTCCCATGACGAGGGCGGTCTTGACCTCGCCATCGGCCCGCCTGAGCAACTCATATGCGGCCTCGTACTCCCTTCCGGTAACCGCCACGATGATGCGTGTACCCCGATCCCACAACTTGGCGTTGAGCGCCTTCAAATCGACCATCAGATTGCCGTAGGTCTTATGGAGCTGCACCATGGCTGTGGTGGTAATCATGTTGAGCACCAGTTTAGTGGCGGTGCCAGCCTTCATGCGGGTGGACCCGGTCAGCACCTCCGGCCCCACCACGACCGGAATAATGGTGTCGGCGTGGCCGTGTACATTATCCTCGGATGTACACACCAGGAAGCCGGTATGGGCTCCCACCTGGCGGGCGTAGTCCAGTACGCCATGAACAAAAGGTGTGGTGGCCCCGGTGGCGATGCCCAGCACACAGTCGGCGGCCGTGGGAGTTAGCTCCTTCAGAGCGTCGGCCCCTGCCGCGGGCGAATCCTCTACCCCTTCCACAGGGCGGGTCAGCGCAGGCGGTCCTCCGGCGATGATTCCCGCCACCATGTCGGGTGGCACGGAAAAAGTGGGGGGACACTCGGCGGCATCCAGCACACCCAGCCGACCGCTGGTTCCAGCGCCGGCATAAATCAGCCGACCCCCTGAGCGGAAACTCCCTACCACTCGATCGACAAACTCGGCGATGCGCGGAATAGCTCTGGCCACCGCCTCCGGCACGGTTGCATCCTCGGAGTTGATGAGGCGCAGCACCTCCTCCACCGGCATCAGGTCCAGGTTCTCTGAGGCCGCGTTACGGTGCTCGGTGATAAGATCGCCCCGGCGACTCAATTCGTCCAAGGGCACACTGGACGCTTCCACTTGCTTTTTCATCCCCGTTAAGCTATACTTCGTGTAGACCGACGGTCATTCAGGATATCAATTTAATCATGCAAGTCTGATCACGTTGAGCAATATGTCGCGACCCAAACCACGTTGAAACCCAAGCAGAGACCTGTTGCCCTCAGCGCAGCCCCCCCCGATGCAAACAATAACCTGCCAATTGGATTGGGAACAGGGATGCAATGCTTGAGCTGAGTTTGGCGCTCGTAGGGTTGGGACTCTCAGCCTTTTTTTCAGGCTCGGAGCTAGCTTTTTTGACGGCCAACCCCCTCCAGATGGAGGTCTGGGCCAAGAAGCGGCGCCGAGGGGCCCAACGTGCTAACGAGCTGCTGAGTAACCCCAGCAAGTTTATGGTCAGCGTGCTGGTGGGAACCACGCTATCCAATGTGCTGGCCACCAGCTTTGCCACCATCTATCTCATGCGTTTCGGCTGGCACCCGCTTTTGGTCCTCAGCAGCATCACGGCCACCATCTTGCTTTTTGGTGAGGTGCTGCCGAAGACCATCGCGGGCGAACGCCCCAACCAACTGCTGCGGCTGCTGGCCCCCCTGCACCGCCTCTGGCAGCTGCTGTTTGCGCCACTGGCATCGCCGCTACGAAAGATCAGCGATAGAGGAGCATCAAATGCTCAGGCTGCGTCGGGGTCAACAAGCCAATCGAACCTGGAGCGGAATGATCTGAAACTATTGTTTACCCGGCAGGGGGACTCCCAGGTACTGCAGAAAAGTGAACAAGAACTGATCACCCAGGTCTTTGATCTAGGCGAGACATCCGTCTCCCACGCCATGACACCCCGCACCGAGGTGCGCGCCGTCCCGGAATCATCGAGCATGGAAACAGTGGTACATGCGTTCATCGATTCGGGATACTCCAAACTGCCCGTTTACCGTGACTCGCTGGACCAGGTGATTGGGGTGGTTTATCTCTACGACCTGTTCAAGGATCCACCGGACCTGGCGAGCATTGTACATCCCATGACGATGGTGCCCGATTCCAACACAACCATGGATGTACTGAAACTCCTCCAGCGCACCCACCGCCCGATTGCCATTGTGCTTGATGAGTACGGCGGCACGGCTGGCCTGGTGACTCCTGAAGACCTATTTGAGGAGTTATTCGGCGAATTCGAGGACGAATTTGATGCCCAGATCAGCGCGGCCAGGCGGCGTCCGGATGGGTCGGTTCTTGCCGACGGCAGGAGCAAGGTCCGGGACTTGAATGCCCAGTTTCAGCTGAATATCCCCGAGGGGGACTATGAAACGATCGCGGGCTATCTTACCACCGTTCTGGACCGCATACCACACAGAGGCGAAAGGACCAACCTACCTTTCGGCCGAGTGACAATTACACGCTCGTCCCCCAGCCAGATTGAACAGGTAGCCATCCACCCCCTGATTACCAAGGGCTCAGCTCGCGGCGGTTAGCTGATCTTCAGGATTTCGCGCCAATTTCCAGACCACTAGCATCAAAATTCCAAGTGCCAGCAGATTGCTCAGGTAAGGGCTGAAGCCGAAGCCGGCAGGAATATAGCCCACGGCAATGGTCACCCCTGCCACCACGAGTCCGTAGGGCAGCTGGGTGCGCACGTGATCGATATGATCGGCCCCCGAAGCAATGGACGACATGACGGTCGTATCGGAAATGGGCGAGCAGTGGTCGCCAAATATGGCACCGGATAAGATCGCACCGATACTGCCTAAAAATATGGATTGCGCAACGGCCTCCGGCAGTTCCAACTGCATGGGAATCGTATAGGCCAGAGGAACGACCAGCGGTACCAGGATCGCCATGGTGCCCCACGAAGTGCCGGTGGAAAAACTGGTCAAGGCGGCGATCACGAACGTAATCGCAGGCAACAGGCGCGGGTTGAGAATATCCTCGGTAGCGTAGAAAATGTAATCGGCAGTGTGGAGATCGACCGTAACGTATTGCAGGCCACGGGCGAGCGTGAGAATAATAATCCCAACGACCATCGCCTTAAAGCCTACCAGAAAGGCGTCAATCGTCGCACCGACTGAAAGTATTCTGTGGCCAATTGCAAGCAGCCCGGCTACGACAGTCCCGCCGAAGGCCGCCCAGATCAGGACCACAAAAGAGTCTGCCGCACCGATGATTTCACGCACCCGGTAATCACCCTCACCGAGGTTCGCCTTACCGCTGATATAGAGCCCTACCAGCAGTATGAGGATCATGGTCGCAATGGGCATGAGGGCCGTGTGCCAGCGCCCTTGGGTTCCCTCTGGCGGCAACTGATTTGCCAGTTCGCGGTCCAGTAAGGGGGTGGCCCCATCGCGGAGCACTTTACCTTCGACAAGGCTGCGACGCTCCGCCTCATACATGGGTCCGAAATCGCGACCCGAAAAGGCTAGCATCGCCACCATGAGCAGCGCCATCAACGAATAGAAACTGTAGGGTATTGCGGCGATAAACGTCATGTAGGGGTTGTCGCTGATACCCAGAGCGTCAAAGCTGCTGGTGAGGAGGCCCAGCTCAAAGCCGATCCACGTGGACGCCAGGGCGATGCTGGCGATGGGCGCGGCAGTCGAATCCACCAGGTAGGCCAACTTTTCCCGGCTGATTTTCAGCTTGTCAGTGAAGGGCCGCATGGTGTTGCCAACCAGCAGGGTGTTGGAATAGTCGTCGAAAAAGATGAGCATGCCCATCAGCCAGGTAGCCAGCTGGCCGG